>JAPPII010000007.1 GCA_028820845.1 Candidatus Poribacteria bacterium | reverse complement strand
TACGCTCTTAGGCAACGCTTTTAGTAGTCGGACCACAACTTTGATAAATGTCAGTCTATTAACACTTTGATTCGCGTCTGATTCGGCAGCGGTCATAGCTTCAACCTGCACAGAATTCTCTTGGGCGCGGGAAACCAAAGGCATACTGAATATCAGTAATACCAAAAAAAAGCCAAAACATGAAATATTGAACTTATTTTCATTCAATTTCTCCTTAATGAAAATGGGTTACAACCCGAATTATACTCTACTTACCGCCAAAAGTCAAATTATTCGTGAGGTACTGAGGTCCGGACGGTTCTGTTTTTCAAATCAATCAACAGAACCGGAAAGTCTCAGCTGCCTGCGAACGGCTTGACGCACCTCATTACATATATGTGTTGCATGCTGTGTATTCTCTGCTGTTCTTGAAGGTCCGGGATAGCGAGATTCCACCGCGTACTCCGTGATTATCTTGAAGTCAGGTTGCCAATCGCACCAAGCAGGCAAGGTAGGTATAATCAACGCCAGCAATTCTTCAAGGTTATGCGTTCTCGGAACAGGAACATTCGCTTCCTGCAACCATGCCTTGAGATATTTTTCAATACACTGCTGAGCATGGAAACAGATAATATCATGCAGCGGATTTGATCCCAACAGGAGCTGCTGGACAGCAGCGTAATCATTTTCAGCCTTCTCTATCCATTCCAGCGTCAATGGATTCATGCAATCCTTTTCCTTTCTGAGAATATTCGCTCCGTAATGCATGTCTTGTAGATTTTTGATAGTGCAGTTGGCATCGGCACCATGAAGCACTTTGCCTTTTTCAGCGATCTCGCGGAGAAACCAATCATTATATGATACACGATACGCAATTTCTTTCGGTGAACGAACTAAGAGATCCAGACCAAAGTGGTATGAGATACGCTGTCGGATCTCTATCGCCTTGTTGCGAAATTCCGATTTCGGAATATCCATCACGACAAGTAGGTCTACATCTGAGTCTTCCGTGGGAGTCCCATACGCATAGGAGCCAAAGAGAATTACTTGTAGCGGTGCGAATTCTCGCACGATGTCATCACAAGTGGCCTGAATCTCCTGTTGGGTGACCATGCAAACCCTCCTTTGAGATGAAATATAACACATTTGATAAAAACTATCAAGTTTAGGTGCAAAAGAGCAAAAGATTCACTCCTTTAATGGCTGTCCCCCAGGGCGAAGTGCATCATAGCGAGGCTTGCCCTAAGAGTTCAGGGTTCTTGAAGGCAGTATCTGGGCTGCCATCAAAAATTACCTGTCCATCACGTAGCAAGAGGACCCGGTTGGCATATCTCAAGGTGAGATCGGTATCGTGGGTTGCGAAAATGAGGGCTTTATGCTCGCGTCGGATTTCATTGCAGAGCTCATCCATCAACTGATAGAGATGTTGTGCATCCTGACCGGTAGTAGGTTCATCAAGGAGAAAAATATGTGGACGTAGCGAAAAATTTGCCGCGACAGCAGTGCGCTGACGCTGTCCTCGCGACAAGGCATACGGTGCCTCTGAATCGATATCTGTTAGGTCGAAGCGTCTGATTGTTTGATTAACCCGATCTTCAAGTGTCTTTCTTGAAAACTTTAGATTTTTTGGACCGAATGCGACTTCATCGCGAACGGTCTTCGCCTGTAGAAGTAAATCTGGATTCTGAAACACGATCCCGACTTCGCCAGCCAATTGATGGAGTTTCATACGTTTTCGCGGCTTTCCAGCAATCGCCACCTCCCCCGCCGATGGACGCAGCAAACCTGCAATGAGATGAATTAAGGTTGTCTTACCGGACCCATTCGCGCCCATAATTGCGAAGACCTCCCCGTGTTGCGCTTCACAGGAGATTCCTTGCACCGCATCTGTATCGGTATTTGGATAGCGAAAATAGAGTTCATTGACGCTCAGACTAAAGTTTTTTGAGGGTGAAACGATAGAAGTTGTCCGACGGGATGGTTGGGTATCAGACGCAGTTTCCCTATCAACAGGCACTTGCACACCCAAACGCTGATACGGCGAGAAATCCTTAAACGCTTCCACTCTGGGTAAATCAAGAACGAGTTGTCCTTGATCCATTAGCCATACATGATCGCACAGCGGCGCGACTTCCTTAGTTCGATGGGTCGCTAAGATGACGGTTATTCCCATCTCTTTATTAAGTTTCGCGACGATATCGAGAATGTCGCGTGTTGCCTGTGGATCGAGATGGCTGGTAGGTTCATCAAGAAGCAGGACTTGGGGTTGCATTGCACAGATAGCAGCGAGGGCAATACGCTGTTTTTGACCGCCTGAGAGCGATGAGATTTCCCGATTCTGGAAATCAGACAGACCCACCTGTTCTAAGGCGATAGCAATTCGTTCTTGAATCTCCTCGGACGAGAAACCGAGATTTTCGAGTCCAAAGGCAATCTCATCTTCAACTAAAGTGCAAAAGAGTTGATCTTCAGGGTCTTGGAAGAGGAGTGCGACCTGTTGGCATGTAGTGGCGAGGGGTTGGGCAGCGAGATTCTTTCCCTTGAGAAGGACCCTTCCAGTGAGTGTTCCTGCCGAAGCGTGTGGGATTAAACCGTTGAGTGTCCTCAGCAATGTGGACTTGCCGCATCCTGTTGGACCCGTTAGCAGCACAAACGCCCCGGAAAGGACACGGGTGGTAATGCCCCGCAGTGTGCGGATTTGGCGACTCGGATACGTGAAACCGAGGTTTTCTACCTCAATAGATGCCATGGTTTCATTAAGTCAGACCTTCAATTTGCACGGGGACGGAGCCGAAGAGTTGTTCTAAATGCCGTGCGATGGACTCACGGAAAGCATCAAATGCCTCTTGGGTATGGCGACCCAAATCGTCGGTGTGATGTCTGAAACTATCGTAGAGCTGCGCATGTTGCGCGCGAACACGGGCAAGGAGCCTATGGACATACACTTGCAATTCACCGAGACGCTCGCTTTGTTCTTTCGCGAAAGCCCCAGCAGCATCCTTGAAAGCCCTGAGTTCCGCCTCTAAGTACTCCTTGAACATCGACTCTTGGAAACCGGTGAGTGCGCTCTGTGCAGCATAGCGAAAATCCTCGTGAATCGCATTATACTCTTTCTTAACACGGGCAAAAAGTTGCCGCGAATAGCTTTGCATCTCATGCATCCACTCGTCTGGCACCTGTGTAAGCTGCGAAATTCTCTCTTTAAAGGTCTCCATTTCATGTGCCAAGAAGTTTCTGAAGTCTTCAACAGCAACAGTATGACGTGTTATTTTCTCAAGGTGGTAGCCCATAATTGCCAATCGGACAGCTTCTGGGAACATAGGACGATAGTCTTTCAACACTTTCATCAAAAATCGTGCATACTCCAGACCTTGCTTCGAGAAGAGTTGCTTTTGGATTGACCGGAAAAATGCGCGAATTTCCGCCATATTATCGATTGCTCTGACATTATTGTGGGTTTTAGGCATATACTCCAGTAACTTCAAACACCGAGCAAAATAGTTCTTCAAGGTCGGATCGTAGAGCGTCGAAACAACCCGCCGATATTCCCTAAGAAGCTTATTGCGCGGCATTTCCGGCACAAAATTAAGGGTCATGTCGGTCTGGTTTCCGCTGGACTCCCCAAGCAACCGATCTTCACGTTTTAATCGGTGCCAGAGGTCCGTCTCCTTTAGAGCGGTAAGCAAACCTGCCATCGCCATCGGAATACCGGCTTCTTGAATAAACCGGATATGCGAATCAAACTCAGTATCACCATCAAGCCCGATGATGAAGCCACCCGTAACCTCCATCCCTTTGCTCTGTATCTCTCTGACAGCACGCAATAAGTAGCTACCGGCATCTTCCTGTTTGCTCGTGTTTTGCCCTTTAGAGGTACTAATCAGCGCATCGTCATTAGGGCTTTCAATGCCGAGGAACACCATGTTAAAACCTGCGTCACTCATTGCATCGAGCATTTCAGGGATTTCAACGAGGTTCACGCTGGCTTCGGTATAAAGTGAGAAGGGGAATTGTCGTTCTTCTTGCCATTTGTTAACAGCCGGAAGTAGGCGCATAGCGTCGCGTTTGTTACCGATAAAGTTGTCGTCAACGACAAACATTGCCCCTTTCCATCCGAGTTTATAGAGCATTTCAAACTCAGCAAGCATCTGTTCATTACTTTTCGTGCGTGGGACACGCCCAAATAATTTTGTAATATCACAGAATTCGCAATTGAAGGGACAACCTCGCGAGAACTGGAGTGCCATTGATCCGTAGGAGTTGACATCAATAAGGTCGTAACGCGGCAACGGGGTTTTCGTAATATCAGGTTTTCGGGTTTCGCGATAGACCTCTTTCGCGGCACCGCTCTCAAAATCGGTCAAAAAGTCCTCAAAAATCTCCTCTACTTCACCGAAGAGAAAATGGTTGATCGTAGCGTCGGTTTCCTCTTTAATATTATCGTAATAGGAGGTAGGATGTGGACCTCCTGAAATAATCGGGACTCCTGCTCGGTTGCAACGTTCTGCCACTTCGTAAAGCGACGCTTTTTGAACAATCATCGTCGATGTCAAGGCAACATCTGCCCACTGAATATGTGCATCGGTGAGTGGCTCAATATTAAGATCTACAACCTTTAAGTTATAGTTCTTGGGAAACATGCCGGCGATCGTTAGCAACCCAAGCGGCGGCATTGAGGATTCTTTACCAAGAAAATCTAAAGCGTATTTAAACCCCCAATACGATGGAGGGAACTTCGGATAAATAAATAGTGCATTTGGCATAGTCTATGTGTACTCCTGCGTGGGTATATCATCATACGTATTGCCAATTTTTTTTGAATAAATTGTTAATCTAATCAATCCAAACAATATTATATCACATTTTCCAATTTTTATCAAATTTTTCTTTTTTAGATTTTTAGAAGCCTCTAATGTTCGGTTCTCAACAAATTTCGCACACCATAGTAATTTGCTTTCACTATACCGTACATGCTAAAATATTTTCACGATACGGGACAGGTTAATGGGGACGATAGATGTACAAACACCGACTTCCACAACGCCTTATACTCCTCGCTAGTCTACTTCTCTGTGTGATCGGAACTCCTGAATTACTACACAGTGCTGACGACACAGAACAGAGTGGTTCGGAAAAGGCAACTGCTAATAACGAGGCAGAGAACAACACAACCGAACCGCACTATTATATTCGTCAACTCCGTTTTGATGGCAACAAGCACTTAAATGAGAAAAGATTAACAACCCTATTCGAGTGGCAGGCAGAAAAAGCGTACTCCCAGACAGAAATCAGAGAAGGGTTTGAACGTATCCTTGATACATACCGGACAGACGGGTTTGTGTTCGCCAAGATAACCCCAACTGTTTCACCGATCTCGGAAAGCGAAACAGATGTGTCAATTACGGTAAAAATTGTTGAAAGTAGACAGATCCGAATAGGAACATTGAAACTTACGGGAAACCAGCGTTTTTCAGAAGATGAAATTCGTGATGAACTCGGTTTAAAGCAGGGCAAACTTTTTACAGAAGCGGCACTCACACGCGGCATCGAGCGCGTCCAGACCCTATATAGTGAACATGGCTATCCAAAGGTTGAAATCGAACCCAAAGACATCGAACTTTCGCAAGAAACGGCTACTGTTGACTTTCAATTGCATATCCGTGAAGGCTCGCAAATTCAGATTGGTAAGGTCAAAGTGAGTGGTCTCCAGAAAACGAAAACAGAAGTCGTCCTTCGAGAAATTCCAGTGAAGCCTAACCAATGTTTTGATCAACGCAATATTGACACGAGTTATCGCCGATTGCGCAATTTAGGATATTTCTATCAGATTAGCCCGAATGTGCTGGAGGCAGGTGAAACAGCCGACAAGATTAATTTTCACGCCCAAGTCACCGAAGCAAAAACTGGACGACTGAGTGGTGTTGTTGGATACGCGCCCCCAGATGCCGAAGTTGACGCGGCACCACAACTTACAGGTATACTCGAAGCCAACGAAACGAATCTGTTAGGAACAGGTAGACAGTTCAATCTCTATTGGAAATCTGGTCTGCTTAGAATCTTCAGAATTAGTTATGCTGAACCCTGGGTATTCGGCAAACCGGTAACCATCGGCATAGACTACGGACAACTCAAACAGCAGCGTCTTGATCGAGAGCAATTTACGGGTTTCCCACCTAATGACAGCGGAACAGTCGCTGAAGAGCGTTCCAGCAGCATAAGTGCGATTACTAACTTCGGACGCGTCTTTGAAGGTGCCCTGACGTTAGGATATAAGCAGATCAATGTCCCAAACACAGGGCTGCCCCCGACAACACTGACACCTCTTGAAGCTCAATCTCCAATTACTACACCGTCAACCGAACTCCAACCCTATAGTGGAACAAAATATAGCCTCACATTCCGGTTGACCCGCGATACCCGCGATTATTTTCTCAACCCGACGCGGGGTCGGCGCGACAGCATCGCCTTTGAGGTGTCTCGGAGTGATTTTCGGCTCCGAAAGGCGTGGCTCTCTCTCCAACAATACTTCCCAACGTGGCGGAAACAGACGGTAGCCGTTGAACTCCACGGTGCTGCGGCATGGGGTGTTAATATTCCGCCAACCGAACTCTTCTACCTTGGCGGTGCAACCACATTGCGTGGATATGATGAAGACTGGTTTTCTGGACCGCGCCGCGTTTACGCGAATATTGAATATCGGTATCTTGTCGGACCTGACTCCCAGATTTTCGTTTTTACGGATTTAGGGGCTGTAACCTTGATGGAGACCCCTTCCGTTTTCGACAGACTTCGAGTTGGTTACGGATTCGGTGCGAGGCTTGAATCCAGAGGCGGTATCTTACGACTGAACTATGGACTCGCCGCAGGGGATTCCTTGTTGAGAGGAAAAATTCACGTCAGTTTAGGTGCGTCATTTTGACCGGCATAGAAACACAACTTATGGGGCGTTTTGGCATTTAATTTGCGAAGTGGGGAAAATTGTTGTAAAATATATAGGAGCAATAATAATAGATGTTCACAACAATTGGAGGTTTAAATGACCAAAAACAAGAAGTTACAACGTTGGGTTGAAGAAGCAGCAGAACTCTGCCAACCTGACGCTATCTATTGGTGTGATGGATCTCAGGAAGAAAATGATCGCCTCTGTGAAGAATTAGTCCAAAATGGCACTTTTGTACGCTTAGATCCGAAAAAGCGTCCGGGCAGTTACCTTGCGCGTTCCAGCCCTGCCGATGTCGCACGCGTTGAAGACAGAACATTTATCTGTGCGAAGAACCCACTCGAAGCGGGTCCGACCAACAATTGGCACGATCCAGATGACATGAAAGCTACTCTCAAAGGACTTTTCAAAGGTTGTATGAGGGGCAGAACAATGTACGTCGTGCCGTTCAGCATGGGACCCCTCGGTTCACCGATTTCACACATCGGCGTTGAAATTAGCGATTCGCCCTACGTCGTTGTCAATATGCGGATTATGACCCGCATGGGCAGTGCTGTCCTTGATGTGCTTGGTGAAGATGGCGACTTTGTGCCGTGTCTACATTCCGTTGGCATGCCGCTTGAACCCGGACAAGATGATGTCGTTTGGCCCTGTGATCCCGATAACAAATATATTGTGCACTTTCCCGAAGAACGCTCCATCTGGTCCTACGGCAGCGGCTACGGTGGAAACGCCCTGCTCGGCAAAAAATGCTATGCCCTCCGTATCGCCTCCATTATGGCGAAAAATGACGGATGGATGGCAGAACACATGCTTATTTTGGGATTAACCAGTCCAGAAGGTGAGAAGACTTACATCGCAGCGGCGTTTCCGAGTGCTTGTGGCAAAACGAACCTCGCAATGCTTACGCCGACCATCCCAGGTTGGAAAGCGGAGACGATCGGGGACGACATTGCTTGGATGAAATTCGGTGAAGATGGTCGGCTCTATGCAATCAACCCAGAAGCAGGCTTTTTCGGGGTTGCACCCGGCACATCCATGGATACGAATCCAAACGCGATGCACACACTCGCCTCAAACTCAATTTTCACCAACGCTGCACTTACAGAAGACGGAGATGTCTGGTGGGAAGAGAAAAGTGAAGAGACCCCTGAAACGCTGACGAGTTGGCTCGGTGAAGAGTGGCATCCCGGTGACGAGAAGACAGCCGCACACCCGAATTCACGCTATACAACCCCTGCTGCACAATGCCCCATCATTGACCCAAACTGGGAAAATCCGAACGGTGTACCAATCTCAGCGATTCTTTTTGGCGGACGACGCGCCAATACAGTCCCGCTCGTATTTGAAGCCTTTGATTGGCAACACGGGACTTTCATCGGCTCTATCGCTTCCTCCGAACGCACCGCAGCTGCTGCCGGAACGGTCGGTGAACTCCGACGCGACCCAATGGCGATGCTGCCGTTCTGTGGCTACAATATGGGAGATTACTTCACACACTGGCTGGAAATGGGCAAAAGCACGGATACCAGCAAACTCCCGAAAATCTTTTATGTGAATTGGTTCCGTAAAGATGCCGATGGTGGTTGGCTCTGGCCCGGCTTCGGTGAAAACAGCCGTGTGCTTAAGTGGATCGTGGAACGCGTCTCTGGAAACGGCGAAGCCGTTGAAACGCCTATCGGTTATACCCCTGCCCCCAATGCGATTGACATCAGCGGTTTGGACGTAACAGACCAAGAGATGGAAGAACTGCTGAACGTTGATGTCGAAGAATGGCTCAAGGAAATTGCGTTGATTCGCGAGCATTACGAACGTTTTGGTGAGAAATTGCCGAAAGCGTTATTTGATGAATTGGCTGCGTTAGAGGCTCGTTTGCGTGAGAAGCAGTAAGACTGAAACATTTGAACTTATAAGGCGAGGTCTCTGTGCCTCGCCTTATCGTTAATAAGGTGGAACAATCATGACCCAACTCCTTGAAAAAGTGCTTACCGAGGTTTATAAATTGCCGCCAGAAAAACAGGACACTATTGCTGCTGTGATTCTTGAAGAACTCGAAGATGAACGGTTATGGGATAAGGCTTTTGCTGAATCTCAAGATAAACTTGCCCAACTTGCGCGTAAAGTTCGGGCTGATATTAAAGCCAATCGGGTCAAAAAGATGGGAATTGATAACTCGGCAATCTGAGTTTGTGTCCACCTATGCACATACTAAAAATTCTAATGAAGAAAGGAACACAATTATAGTGTCTTATATAGAACCAAAAAATTCGAGTCCTGTCGATAAGGAGGACATTGTTCACCCCCGAGTTATACCTTTCATACTGATGCACCTCGCGTGTTTTGGAATTATCTGGGTAGACGTTCAACCCATAGATTGGATTATATGCGGTGCCTTGTACGTTATTCGGATGTTCGGAATCACAGCGGGATTTCACCGATACTTCTCTCACCGTTCATTCAAAACCAGTCGCATATTTCAATTTTTTCTCGCATTTTTGGGTCAGAGTTCAGCACAACGAGGTGTCCTATGGTGGGCAGCGAAACATCGCTTACACCATAAGTACTCTGACACGGACCAAGATGTACACTCCCCCGTTAAACACGGATTTTGGTATTCCCACGTCCTTTGGATATTCTCCAAACGTGGACTGCCTGCAGACTATCACTTAATTAAGGACTTTCAGAAATATCCTGAACTCGCTTGGCTTGAAAAGTGGGAAAGACTCCCACCCTTCGTATTAGGGGTTTGCGTCTGGCTGCTTGCGGGTTGGTCGGGTCTTTTCGTAGGGTTCTTCCTGAGTACAGTCTTGCTTTTTCATGGAACCTTCACGATTAATTCGCTTGCCCATATTCACGGTAAACAAGCGTATGTTACTGGCGATCACTCTCGTAACAACTTACTGCTTGCTATCATTACACTCGGTGAGGGATGGCATAACAACCATCATCACTTCCCGAGCGCGACACCACAAGGCTTTCACTGGTGGCAAATTGATGTCACATATTATATCTTGAAAGTTTTGTCGATTTTTAGGATTGTTTGGGGTCTACGCTTGCCTCCGGCACATGTGGTTGCGGGTAAACGCAAGCTATCCTTCGCTGTTGTTGAAAAAGCTGCACAACAATTGGCAGCAAGTTTTTCAACTGAACAGATCGGGAAAACACTCTTGACAACATGGTCGCACTCGTCAAAGCTTGAAGAACTTCGTAAACGTGCTCGTATCGGTCAGACGGAAGTTGAGAAGTTTCTCAGAGAGTTAAAAATTCCTGAGCTACCAGCACCAACAGACCTGAAACACAAAGCACAAAAAATGTTTGCCCATATACCGTCGTTAAATCCAGTTGTTGAACGTGCACATCAAATTATTATCGAATCCATTTCGGTTTGGTTAGTTCAAGAAGCGAATGCGATGTAAAGACAGGAATTGAATTTCATCACTACACACGCTGAAAGAATGCCTCAATTCCTTCGGCGTGTTTCTCAAAATCATGCTCGGCAAGAGCCTTGAGGTTGTCTAACTGCGTAAGGGTATCCAATTCCCAAAAATCGATTTCTGCGTTGATGCGTAGGTAATTCTGCTTCAGCAGCAGTTGGACCATATTTGCAGATGCCTGCGATTGCAGGGTCATTACGTAAGATGTCAACTTCGCACCGCCCCACCCTGTAAGGAACCCCCAACCGCGTCTATCGCGATACATATTCACGGAATGTCCTGTCCCAAGGGATAGCATTCTAATTTCTCGTGTGTCTTTTTCAAACGTTGAGAGTGCCTCAACAAGCGCAATTGTAGAGGGGTTATTTGCCCAGAGTCCACCATCCGCTAACAAGGAGTTATCTAAGGATTTTGGGGCAAAAAATGTCGGCGCAGCGCACGAGGCTAGAACAGCGTCCCTCAAACTCACTTCTTTGTCTGCAGGAGCGATCTCCGAATCGCGACTTCCATAATTCGATCTGAAGATGTGAATCTCACTTTTGGAAATCTCCGAACTTGTTATCATCAGCGGCGTTTCTATTTCGTTGAGGGATGTTGCGGGTAGGTGTGCAGCGAGGATTTGCGCCAGTCTCTTGCTTGGATATTTGCTGAGAAACAACGGAATACGATACCACCTTCTGCGGAAGATATGGGGCGTTTCGGTCTCGAACAGTTCGACAATATCTTGCATCGGAATACCGGAGACCGCGGCACCAGCAATGATTGCCCCTGTGCTTGTGCCAGCGATGAGGTCGAAACAGGTTTTGATCGGTCTCTGAAGAGCCTGTTCAATTTTGGCGAGAAATTGGGCAGTGTATATGCCACGAGTGCCACCACCATCAAGTGCAAGGATGTGGAAGGTATCCATTTTTTTTAATGATTGTATCTCTGATTCTCACTATACAAGAGTTTTGTTATCTTTGCCTGCCATAATCACGATACCATATCCAGTTGCCAAAATCAACTGAATTTTCCGTTGACATAAACCTACGACTTCTGCTAAAATGCTACCCAAAACAGCAGGGCAAGGAGAACGCATTCATGAATCGTAGAAATTTTTTACTTCAGGGAAGCACCGCACTGGCGGGAATTCTTCTCGCGAACAGTCCGCTGCGTGTATACGCCGACCACCACATGGGTCAGAAATTACCATCACTCCCCTACGCGTATGATGCGCTTGAACCCCATATTGACAAACGCACGATGGAAATCCATCACGGAAAACACCACCAAGGCTATGTCAATAAACTGAACGCGGCAGTCGCACAGAGTCACGATTTGATGCATACGACACTTGAGGGAATGCTGCGTAACATCAATAGAGTACCGGAACACATCCGCCAAGCCGTTATCAATAGCGGCGGTGGACACGCGAATCACACGCTTTTCTGGAGCATCATGAAACCCAACGGCGGTGGTGGCCCGATAAAAAAAATTGCCGAAGCCATTCAATCCACCTTTGGCTCAATTGATGATGGAAGGGAAATGTTCACGAAAGCAGCGAAGACCCATTTCGGATCCGGATGGGCATGGCTTGTTGTTGATGAAAATAAGAAGTTGCAAATCTACTCAACATCAAATCAGGATAGTCCGCTGATGAAGGGACACACCCCTATTCTCGGTCTCGATGTTTGGGAACACGCTTACTATCTCAATTACCAGAACCGTCGTGCTGACTACGTTGACGCCTGGCTGAATCTCATCAATTGGGAACAGGTGAACACCAACTATCTCGCAGCGATGAACGGATAGCGAAGCATAACGCCGTCAAAGACTGTACCTATCGGCAGGATGAGGAGGCAATATGGAGCGTAGAGATTTTTTACGACAAAGCGGTTTAACTCTCACTGGATTGCTGCTGAGCCCATGGGCAGTTTATGCCTTTCCACGTCGTGAAGGTGAAATACTTATCCCGTTCGCTGATCAGCCGCCGGAACCACCTTCACAACGCGGTCTGCTGGATTGGAACGAATTCGATGCCTTCATCACACCGAACGATGAATTCTTCAATGTCTCACATTACGGCAAACCCGAAGTCAATCTTGAGACGTGGAGACTTGAAGTGAGCGGTTTGGTCGAGAATCCGCTAACGCTCACGATTGAGGACATCAAAGCGCGCCCGAAGCAGGACGTAACTTTCACATTGGAATGCTCCGGCAACCACGGATTTCCGACATTCACAGGTGGCATTGGCAATGCGAAATGGGGAGGAACATCGCTCGCACCGATCCTCGAGGAAGCCGGTATCCGAGAAAACGGTATTGAAGTTATCTTTGTTGGACAAGATGCCGGAGAAGAGGAACGACGGGATATAAAGATGCGTCAGAACTTTGCTCGGAGTATGTCAGTTGAAGATGCGTTACAAGACACGAACCTTCTCTGCTATGAGATGAACGGTGAACCGCTACCACATCCAAATGGGGCACCGCTCCGTCTCATCACGCCGGGTTGGTACGGCATCGCCTGCGTTAAATGGCTCAAACGCATCGAGATCCGAGACACTCGATTCATGGGCAGATTCATGGGCCGCGATTATGTCACGATACGTGAAGAAAAACGTCCTGACGGTGAATCAGTCTGGATGGAGACTTCCGTTGGTAGAACAAAACTGAAATCGTTGGCAGCAAAGGTAACGCGTATCGGCGACAAATACCGCATCTACGGCGCGGCATGGGGCGCGCCTATTGAAACTGTTGAAGTGAGCATTGATGGCGGGGCATGGCAAAAGGCAACCATAGACCCGGAAGAGGATGCCGAATTCGCATGGAAAATCTGGCATCTCAATTGGAACAATCCACCAAAAGGTGAGCATACTGTTGTCTCCAGAGCGATTGACACAGCAGGAAACATCCAACCCGCAGCCGATTCTGACTACATCACTGGAAAACACACCTATTGGGAGAGTCACGGTCAGGTCGTCCGCCAAGTCAATATCGAATAGAAGTCTTTTTGTAGTGCTTGGTCCAGTTTAAAATTAGAGCGAAATTCTGTTCGTAGTAGGGCAATTCATTGCCCGTTGTTAATATTGAGACGTGCGATAAATCGCACTACTACGAACCAAACCTAAAATTAGCAGAACAGAAACTGTAATTAAAAATATGAAGATAACTGATGAACAGAAACAGCAATTCCAAGAGGAAGGCTATTGCATTTTAGAAAACGTTATCCCAGATTCACTGCTGGAACTGCTCCGCGGTGAGTGCGGAACCTTTATGAGCCAAATGGACGCTGAGATGGATCGTCAGGATACAGATGTCCTCGGCATCAATCATCGCAACAAACGGTATTTCGTCTCAAACTGCTTTAGGAAACAGCCGAAACTTCGTGAATTTTTGTTCAGCAACCTGATGGCGGAAGTCTGTCGTGCGACTTTAGGAGATACCGCATATCTCTTCTGGGAACAGTATGTCGTCAAAGGCGCGGAAGCGGGGATGAAGTTCAGTTGGCATCAGGACTCTGGTTACGTTGGCTACCCCGACCACAAGCCATACCTGACCTGTTGGTGTGCGCTTGACGATATGTCTGAAGAGAATGGAACGGTCTACGTGATGCCGTTTTCGCGTATCGGTATCCGCTCGTGGGTAAAGCATATCCGTGAAGAGGGCAGCAACGATATGGTGGGTTACTTCGGACCGGAAAAGGGTGTACCTGCTATCGTGCCTGCGGGAAGCATTGTGGCGTTCACGAGTATCAATTTCCATTGTAGCGGGACGAACTACACGAATAATTTGCGACGTGCGTATCTTGCACAGTATTCTGCGGAGCCGCTTCTGTCGCATGACGGGAGTCGTTTGTGGGGAAATGCGGAACCGTTGTTGAAAGATGGTAAGTCTGCTGTAGGAGAACCACCGCCAGATATTACGTCTCGGTTTGATTGAGGTATAGAATTAGATAGCAAATACTTTCAACACTTTCTCACTCAGGCGTGGTTTTATCACACCTGCTGTAATTTGAGATGGCAAGTCCAAGCGTGGCTTTATTTTATTTCCTCTGGACGACGACCAAACCCAGTCAGATAATTCCCAATTTTATCTTGAATACCCCGTGCAACTGCTGGTAGACCGACATAGTGGCTAATGAGAATGCCGAACGCAAAGACTTCATCGTCCGCCGTGACGGTATAACCGGCAAGTGCCGAAACCCCACTCAATGTTCCCGTCTTCGCACGCAATACCTTGTCAGCAGACACTCCCTGCATCCGATTTTTTAAAGTGCCATCAACGCCAGCAATTGGTAACGATGACAGATACTCTGGCATTAACTCAAAATTCTGATACATATAAATGAGCAGGTTCGTGAGTAACTCGGCATTGAGGAGATTATACCGAGAGAGTCCAGAACCGTCAACGAATCGATGTGCTGGTGGGTCATCCATGATTTCACTTAGGAATTCAGTGACAACTTGCCTTCCTTTCTGCCATGTTCCCGGTTCGCCAACCACTTCAGCACCGATTGTTTTGAAAATCAATTCGGCGATCCAATTATCGCTGGGTTTGTTCATTAATTTGAGAATATCAGCGAGCGGTGGCGATAGATGTTTATCAACAACCTGCGCATCTGATGGAACTGTTCCAGAGACCACCTCCCCTGCCACGCTAACGCCTCTCTCAATAAGTGCAGTTTTCAGAAGATGTCCACACGCGTATGCTCTATTCCATGTGTTCGTATCGGGTTCAATTTCCCGGATACTTAAAGCACTGATTATAAGCGGTCTGTCATCCCACATCCATCCTGGTCCCTCTGGCACCCGGTCTAAATATGTCTCGTCAATGACGATTTTACCGCGGACGGATTGGATACCAGTTTGCAAAAGTGCGTCGCCTAATTTAACTATATCATTACGCTGAAGCACCGGATCTGCTTTGCCCTTGAGATAGATATTGTTAGCAATTCCGTCGCTTATATCTGCATCAATGTAGACTGTTGTTTCAAACCGGTAGTCTGCTCCTAATTTTGCCAAAGCCGTTGCCGCTGTGAAGAGTTTTGTTGTAGAAGCAGGGTGATGTAGTTTACGTGTGTTCTTTCCGTAGATCACTTCGCCTGTCTCAACAGCAACCACTTTGATGCCGATGCTGGCGGTCGTAAACAAGGTGTCCTGCAAGACGGCATCAATATCAGCTTGTAGTTTTTTGATCGGATCTACAGAGGTCGTTGACGATTCGGTTTGAACCGACTTGGTAGCGAATATCCCGCAACCTGATAGCAACAACGCGAGGCAAACGAATAAAATAATATAGGTTCTCATGGGTTTTAATAATATCACAATTGAACGAATTATCAAAACACAAAGCACATCGGGCGTGATTGATACTACGCAAAACACAAGTAAAATTTGACTTTTTTCCCGAAATGTGATAGAATATTAGTAGGCGAATTGGACAGGCAAAACGACAGAAACACACAAAAAGGAGACACCGAATTTTGGCGTTATAGAGGGGAAGCTTGCAAGCCCATACGCAAAAGCGTAAGCCAAAACTTATTGTGAAAAGCATTATGGTTGAATTTTACGATACAACACTCAGGGATGGCAGCCAAGCAGAAGGCGTCGCGTTTTCTGTTGAAGATAAACTCATCATCATAGAAGCACTCGATAAATTAGGTATCCGCTATATTGAAGGAGGCTACCCGGGTTCCAATCCAAAAGACATAGAATTTTTCAGACGCGCCAAAAATATGACATTAGAAACGGCGACGATTGTGCCGTTTGGTAGCACGTACTATCCTACGTATACCCCCGAAACCGATCCGAATCTATCTGCACTACTGGATACCGGCGCAAGGACTATCACAATCTTTGGGAAAAGTTGGCGACTCCATGCAACCGACGTTCTGCGGGTAACACCAGAGGAGAACTTGGAATTGATTGAGAATTCCGTTCGCTACCTTGTAGAGAACGGTCGCGAAGTGATTTACGATGCGGAGCACTTTTTCGATGGTTACGCAGACGATGCTGAATATGCCATAGAGACATTACGTGCAGCTGCAATAGGTGGCGCGAGCTGCCTCGTCCTCTGTGATACCAATGGCGGTAGACTGCCGTTAGAAATTCAAGAAGGCGTAGCAACTGTGCTCTCCGAGTTGTCGCTACCGGTTGGTATTCATACACACAACGATGCTGGCATGGGTGCAGCGAACTCCGTACTGGCTGTGCAAGCAGGTGCAACCCATGTACAAGGCACATTCAACGGCTACGGTGAACGGTGCGGAAATGCAAATCTCGCCTCTATTATTCCGACAATCCAACTCAAACTCGGAATAGAATGTATAAGCGATACGCAGCTGCAAGGGTTAACAGAAGTTTCGCGGTTAATTAGTGAATTAGCAAATCTCCCTCACGACGAACGCCAGCCGTATGTGGGTCGCTCCGCCTTTGCCCACAAAGGTGGCTTGCATACAGATGCCATCCGCAAAAACCGCCTCACTTATGAACATATCGTCCCGGAAAGTGTCGGCAATACGCAACGGATTCTCGTATCTGATCAAGCAGGACGCGGCACGATCATGAAAAAGATTGAGAAGGAGTACCCAGATTACGACAAAAATTCACCACAGGTGCTGGAACTCTTCAAGCGACTGAAAGCAGCAGAACAAGAAGGCTATCAGTATGAAGCCGCTGAAGCGTCGTTTGAGCTGCTGACGCATAAGGTATTTAACGGACACGAATCCTTTTTCGATCCTGTCGGTTTTCGGGTGATTATTGAACAATTCAGCGATTTTGCCATGCGCTCCGAAGCAACAGTAAAGGTCGCAACGCCAGACGGTTTGACAGCACACACTGCTGCTGATGGCGATGGTCCCGTCAACGCACTTGACACAGCACTCCGAAAGGCACTGGAACAGTTTTATCCCGCCTTGCAAACAGTTCGACTCATAGATTATAAGGTCCGAGTATTGGATACCAAAGCGGGGACGGGTTCCAAGGTTCGGGTGCTTATTGAGGCGAGTGATGGAGAACGGAGTTGGAGAACTGTTGGTGTCTCAGAAAATATTATCTCTGCAAGTTGTGAAGCACTGATAGATAGTTTTGAATATAAGCTTTATAAAGATAAAAATACCATCGCCTCGTCAGAGGCGAAGTAATTGGACAGGATGCCGGCGCTCCATTCTCTTGCAACTTCGTTCGTAGATGGTTCTAAGGTGGATACCAGCATTAACTGGACAGCGCGGATTGGCAAGGTTAGAAACCGCGCCTACGCAGTTGGGGAAAAGATGGGACATTTAGAGACAATCGAGAAAGCAGCACAGAAACTGATAGCACTCTGTCAGAAGGAAAAGCAAACCAAAACCGATAAAGAAAAAATGTTGGTAATCCATGCAGAGATCCTCACGAGCATTGAAGACCTTTCTGAATGCGATCTCTGCGGTGCGATCAGTGAATTAATCGTAACGATGACTTTAGCGGATACCACAGCAAAGGTGTGTAAGGAGTGTGGTATCAAATCACTTGAAGCAGGAAAGATTTCGTCTTCCAAACAGAAGGCATCTCGCAAACCGACCCGCCAATCTAAAACAGCTTCTGCTTCATCGGGGACCCGGAAACCTAAAACCAGCCGCACCCGTTCCAAGCGCGAGACCCCTACTGAAAAGCCAGAATCACCCGCCGCGCTACACACTCGCGTAGAAGCACAGACCGGCATCAAGAAGGCTGATGTGAAACGCCTCCATAAGATTGTTCAGGACATCGCAGCACCGATGAGTGCGGAACATACACTGAATTATGTGCAACGCGAGGCAGAAATAGCAAAGATAAAAGTAGACGCGGGTGCTTTGGAAAAGGCAGTTAAGCTCCTAATAGCGGCTTAGTCTGTTGCGATGTTCTTCGCCCACTCTCGATTCGCCTGATACCACTCGACAAGTGCAGTAATCCCCTCTCGAAAAGTGACTTGTGGTCGCCACCCCAAGAGTTCCTCTGCTTTTCGGATGTTCGCCCATGTGGCGCGAGCATCTGCTGGATGAAAGGGTTGATGCGAGAGGTTCGCTTTCTTACCAACGAGCTCCTCTATCAATCGTATCGTATCAATAAGTACAATAGGGCTATCCGAACCGAGGTTAATCACTTCATACTTGAGCGGTTTCAATCCTGCGATCACACCCCTTGCAACATCATCAAGATAGGTATAATCTCGAGAAGACTCTTTACCATCGCCATAAACAATAACCGGTTTTCCTTCACTAATCCAATGTACAAAGCGAAATGCGCTCATATCGGGTCTACCAGCGGGACCATAGACGGTGAAAAAACGGAAGATTGTCATGTCGATGCCGTAGAGATGGTGATAACTATGGCAGATCGCTTCAGCCCCCTTCTTTGAAGCGGCGTAAGGAGACAAGGGTCCATCTGTATTCATCTCCTCACTAAACGGAAGCGGGTTATCTGATCCGTAAAGACTTGATGTCGATGCCAGTATAAATTTTTTGACTTCAAACTCGCGGCATAACTCCAGCAGATTCAGCGTGCCGGTTATATTTGTGTCAACATATACCCAGGGATCTTCGACAGAATGCCGTACACCGGCGCGTGCAGCAAGGTTGATAATAGCATCATACGTCGCATCAAATATTGCCCGCAGTGCGTCCTGATCGCAGATGTCAGAATGGTGAAAATGAAAATTGGGAGTACCTTCGAGTTGCTTAAGCCGCCAGTGCTTTACTTGTGTATCATAAGAGGTATTTATATTATCAATCCCTACAACAGTATGTCCCGCCTCAAGCAAAAGCTCTGTTACCCTCCACCCGATGAATCCAGCACAACCGGTGACGAGATGTTTCATAGTTATTTTCCTTCCCCTTCACTTTCATCTATCGCTAAAAGTTTGCCGATTTGCTTTTTAAGTTCGGCGTAAATTTCGGGATTGAAATCTGCTTTTTCGTGGAATATGATCGTCCCTTCCTGTGAGATCAGATAGAGCGTCGGTTTCTCTTCTTCCGTCCGATACCGCTTATGCACTTCACCTTTCCAATCCAGTAAGAGTTTCGCAGGCGGTGGATCTTTCTCCAGTTGTCCCCTGATAAAACTTTTGGGTATGAACCTCGGGACGCTTCGCATGTCAGCAATGAGGTAAGGGGTAACCTGTGCGTTCTCTCGGTAATCGTTCTGGAACGCCTCCGCCCATTTGTTACTTTCCTTCCGAATCTTCCGGTTGCCCATCATGAGGAAAACGATCTTGCCCTGAAGTTTTTTCAGACGGTGTTCCTTTTCCTCAATATCTTGGAGCACGAAATCCGGTGCCTTATCCCCCACTTTCGGGGGGGCTGTTTCAGTTTTTTCGTCAGCAAAACTCGCGAATGTCCCAAAGAAAGCAATACTGATGACTGCAGCGATAAACCGTTTCATAGTAGTTCACTTGTCCCCTGTATTTCTTATCGGTATTTTAGCGTACCTCATGCCCAATTGTCAAGTTGACTTTTTAGCGGAAACCTGTTAAGCTATTAAGCAGGGTCATTCAGTTCCCCTGTAGAAGGGATTTCCAAATCTTGGTGGAAATACCCAAGCAAAACACTTCTTGCTGTAGGGTTGAATAAAAAATTCGAGATTGAGAGCATACCAAACAATATGAACGCTGAACGTACGATTCCTGCACTGTTAGACCAGATTCGCGGAGAACTCCTCCCACATATCGCCCACGCATCAACGCTGCAAACGACTGAGAGTTTGCAAGACTTTCGGAGTCAACTTCACAGGCTCCACTATTCCTGTATCCGCACACAAATGCCGAGTGCGGTTTGCAATCGTGTGGAGGTGCTGCTCTCAACGAGTGCGGATTTTTGGCATCTCATCGCTGAAAACGAATTGATGTTGAAAAATATGAAGGAATATACGCGGGTCCGAACCTTCTCGGCAGAAGCAGAAGGGATTACCAATATTGAAGAACTCCTCTCTGGTGAAGATAGCCTCCGTGATGTACTCATCAACAGCGTAGCCTTTATGCTCAATTGGAAGGCAAATACGATCTGGGTGGACTCTGCGAAGCGGGCGCGGACTGCGATGGCAAAAAATTACACCCTCGAAATCCAAGATCGAATTTGGCAGTTTATCAAAGAAAGCACACCAGAAACAGTAGAAGACGATGTGGACAAAGCGGCACAAGTGCGTGAGCGTGCCGATAGATTGCTTGCTGTGATTCATGCCAGCGATTTGCCGACTGAAGGACAGGTTACACTCCTAATGCAAATCTATACGCTATTGCTGGGATTACAACTCGGTCAACTGATTATTCAATTAGAAACACTTCAGGAGAACGGCACAGACGCATGAAAATACGTCTCCCTCTCTATTCTAATAGCGATTCATGTTGTTACTATGGTACGCGGATGGTGTGTTTCAGTGCCCTTCTACTGTTCTTGCTCTGTAGTGATCTTGCTGCTGATATACCCGAACTGTTACCCGGCACGGAAGTCCGTATAACAGCCCCAGAGACTGAAAAGACGTTTCTGGTTTACGTTCCCGTCGATTATACAGACAAACGTCCTTTTCCTATTATTTTTTATTACCACGGTTGGGGTGGAAAAGCAACGACCTGGATGTTGAAAAAGATAACAAAAGGAGGAGAATTTATCGTTGTGGGTATGAACTACGCGACTGACGCTTACTATAAGGGGCTTAGTCCTGACGCAACCGCCGCTGATATACGCTTCTTTGAGGAAGTTCTGACATTGCTTTCAACACGGTTGAACATTGCTACAGACTACATTTTTATGGGGGGCTACAGCCAAGGTGGGTATTCGACAACAGTTTTAGGCGAACAATTGTTAGGTCGGTTAGCGGGGAGGCTTGTCCTTGGGGCAGGCAGGCGCGATGTGGATAGGAATCCACCGCCGCCAACGCTGATTCAAGGACATCCTATCCTTTTTGGTGTCGGAGCACTCGATGATCCGCATTATCGGCGCGCCAAACGTGCCTCAGAGATTTATCGAGAGTGGGGGGCTGATGTGACATTTGAGGCATGGACAGATGAAACCCATAAACTCTCTTCAGAGTGGTTGAGAAAAACAAGAATCCGAGAATGGCTGATCGCGCATGGACCAACAAAACAGGTTGAATCTGGGTGCAAGATGGCGGAAACTGCTGAAACGGAGGACAGGATGGGTGAAGCTTTCAGGCTTTACGGCCAAATTGCGGAGATTTTGCCTGATACAATACTGTGCCGCCGTGCAAAGAAAGCAGCGGAACGACTCGCTACAGAAGCGGAAGCAAAACTCAATCTGATAAAAGAGACGGCAGATAAAAAATCTTATGCCGAATTGGTTAAGGCGTTAGGAAGTCTCCGTGAAACATATAATGGGAGTATCTTCGCAGAACGGGCAGCGCAAGTCCTTTATGAACTGCTGAATGCGAAAGCAGATGCATTAGAGGAACGTGCACGCGCGGCAGAAATACAGAAAAACTACACGCGCGCCTTGCAGCTGTATAAACTCTATCTCACCTATTTCACAGAAGCGGAACGCTATTCAGAAGTAGAGAAACGTATGAAGGCATTGAAAAATAAAATAGGGGTAAAATAAAGGAGATTTATATGTCAAAAGATTTATTCAAGGAACTTGTCGGGGTCATAGCCACCTTAAGAAGCGAAAATGGGTGTCCATGGGATCGAGAGCAGACACATGAGACCCTGAAATCGACGCTTATTGAGGAAACCTACGAAACGCTTGAAGCGATTGATACAGGCGATCCGAGTAAACTGAAAGAGGAACTGGGGGATCTGCTCTTGAATATTATGCTCCAAGCACAAATTGCAGCGGAACACGAGAACTTCGACATCTACGCCGTGATTGAAACCTTAACAGAAAAACTTATCCGACGGCATCCGCACGTCTTCGGTGATGTCAATGTTGAGAACTCAGAAGAGGTTGTAAAAAACTGGGAGGCAATCAAACGCCAAGAAGCAGGCTATTCGGATCGGGAATCAGTGCTTGACGGAATTCCGAATGCAATGCCGACACTACTTCGTGCTCAGAAGATACAGAGTCGAGCTGCGCGCGTCGGTTTCGATTGGGAAGAACTCGCTGATGTAATTGCTAAGGTTGAAGAAGAACTTGATGAAGTCAAAGTTAGTATCAACACAGAGGGTTCAGAAGCAGTTGCGATGGAACTCGGTGATCTGTTATTTGCTATTGTTAATCTATGTCGTTTTATGGATCTTCAAGCTGAAGAGACATTACGGCAGGCGAACCGGAAATTTGTAACGCGCTTTAAATGGATGGAAGCAGAATTAGAACGCCGTGGCACAAACTTTGAATCGCAAGACTTAGAGCGTTTAGATGCAATCTGGGAAGAAGCCAAAAAAGCGGAAATCGATGCTGGCTAACTCTGTTGGTTGCCAGCAAAGCCTTTCACAAGGTGAGCAGGACTACGGAACAAATGGCGGAGACACTATTGAATCTCTTGACACAAGAATGTAAACGCCACCCCGATTATGAGTGGTTCGTTGAACTTTTTAAGGGGTTAGATCCGTCTGCTCCCCCGCAGATAGATTTTATTCACCGCGCTGCACTTCCGTCGCGCGAAACCAAAAAACTGGGAATCTTTTCAGGATCCTTTAACCCGTTGACACTTGCACATGTTCGAATGATAGAGGATACACTCACGAAGTACCAATTGGATGAAGTCCTCTTACTCCTTGCGAAAGCGAATGTAGATAAAGATATATTCGGTTTGCCACTTGCAGCAAGACTCGTCACGCTCAAGAAATATGCGATCGATCACCAAAGGTTTTCTGTTGGTGTATCAAGTCATGGCAGATATATTGACAAGGTTATTGCTTTAAAAGCCATTTTTCCATCCGAGACTGAGTTCCACTTTATCGTCGGCTACGATACCTTAGTAAGAATCTTCGACCCGAAATACTATACAAACTTCCACGCGGAATTGCAGGAGTTGTTTATCTCAGCTCGCTTTATTGTTGCAAATCGGGCAGCAGCAGGTATCAAAACCATAGAGTCATTCATGACACAACCAGAGATTCGCCGATATACTTCTTACGTATCAAGTCTTCTCTTACCAGATACTTATGCCTATATGTCCTCAACAGAAGCACGTGAATTGCTGGCACGAGATGAAGCCATTAAACATCTCGTGCCTTCCAGTATTCTCGCCATGCTTGACCGAAATCCCTCTAAAGCCATCCATAAGGAATAACAGGCTTGTTCACTTCCTCGCAACTATAGATCTGTGTATCTAAATATGCACAATAGAGACAGGATTTGCGGGTTTGATTTAAGATTCCCCGCTAACAAAATTACAGTTAGGTGTTTTGATTTTACCACATTTTTCTTTCCATTATCGTCTTATTGCGTCAAATAATATACATTGCTGCCGAATTTTAGCATAATTTTGGCGTTTTTGTGATGGCATGGTTTTTGCAATAATCATTTTGTAAGCATTCATACAATAAACCTGAAACCGATTATCAGATACTTCCGTTTATTTTATCAATATTTTCGGTGACAGGCTTAAATTGAAAATATCGGAAATTCATAGCGGGTCATCATAGAAATTTTTCATTATAGAAATTTTATAGTGAGGAGAACTCATTATGTTTAACGGTATAGAAATTATTATAGGTGGTTTGGGTGCCCTTATCGGCATTGGCGGTGGTTATCTGGTGCTCTCCGCATTTTTTGCAGGTATCCGACATATTGCGAAACCCAATGCACTTGAAGTAGAAAAGACAACACCGAAAAAATAAAACTATCGGTGTTGATATTACGCCGAATGGCTTGACAATTGAAGTTTTTTGTGTTATAATTTCGTTGAGCACTTGAGAGGGAATCTATGCTCTGGTTCCAGATGCTCAAGATATTGTAAGACAGGACGAAGTTTACATTAAAACGAACAGCGGCAGATATGCAGTATCGCTCCCTCCATTCATGGGATGTTACACCTGAAGAAGCACGGGAAATTCAAAATAGGCTTCGCAGAGAAGTGATTGCGACAGACCGGTTTGGAACAATTAACACCGTTGCTGGGGTAGACATCGGACTGAAAAAGGACATCGCGCTCGCGTCTGTGGTAGTCCTCAGTTTTCCCGGATTACAGGTGGTGGATAGCGAGGTGGCAGAGTGCGCTGTTCGTTTTCCTTATATACCCGGGTTGTTGTCCTTTCGTGAGGTTCCCCCACTTCTGACAGCATTCGATCGGTTGCAAACGGAACCAGATTTGGTGATAGTTGATGGACAAGGTATCGCACACCCGCGACGGTTCGGGCTGGCATCGCATCTGGGACTAATTTTGGATAAACCGACGATTGGGTGTGCAAAATCCCGGCTCTGGGGACGATACGAAGAACCGGGACCAGAACAGGGTGCTTACACCCACCTCGTTGATAAAGGAGAGGTGATTGGTGCCGTTGTTCGGACTCGCACAAACGTTCGGGTAGTTTACGTATCCGTAGGACATCGGATATCTCTGGATTCAGCACGTACATTGACATTGGCTTGTTGTCGAGGCTACCGTTTGCCTGAGACAACCCGCCACGCGCACAACGCCGCATCCGGTAAAACTCCTCAAAATACACTACTGTTTTAACATCATGAATGATGGCAATCCGCTGCACTGGTCGTTTGACTATAATTACGGTGCGCAAAATCCGCAATTTGCTCAGGAATTGATTAGCACACTTCGTGGATATACTCCAGAAGCCGGTGCGCGTCAGACAGATGCAGGACAGACTGTCCGGCACGTTTACAATATCCTACCGAATTATTGGCGTGGCTATAGTAGAGACGATACTGAGGGACAACTGAGTATTGGGACGGCTATCATCGAGCGGAGCAAAGCCAATAACAATCTCTGGCACTACTCCGTCAAATATGAGAATACGACGAGCGGTGAAAATCTACGGTTACAATTCCGTTGTAACGATGAACCTTACCGCCCACTCACGGACAGTTGGCAGGTTGATGCCCGCAATAGGGGGCGCGATGCATATTCCCGAGCAACTTGCGATGGTCACCTAACTGTAAACAAAGAGGTGAAACTTCGCATCAATGGCACTGAGGTCAGTGCTGGAACGGTGGCAGCAGAGGTCAAACTGACGTGCGATTGGGCACTTTTTGATGTAATTCCCGCACTTGTGCAAACAATTCAAACATCAGATGGCAGTCTGGAGATTGCGGTGCTGGAAGATCTGGAGCAACTCAGACTGAAAAGCAGACTCGGCTTTCTTGAATCAATAGAGACCCCCATTCCGCTCAATGGGTATTCCCTCTACGGTATTGGGCTTCTGCCTTCATATTGGTGGCTTGATGCATACGGGAACGTTGCAATTGCTTCAAGCACTTTCGAGACGTTGGTGCTCAAGGAGAAAATGGGGTAAGCGAGATGAGCAAACGTCCCAATATCCTTTTTATTAACACCGATCAGCATTCGTGGGACGCACTCTCGGCTTACGGAAATCCATATCTCCAGACACCGAATATAGATGAACTTCACCGGAATGGAACCTCGTTTCAGCGGTCGTTCTGTACGGATCCGGTGTGTGCTGCTGCGCGTTCGAGTTGGGCAACAGGTTTATATACTTCAGAAACGGGGGTGCCGTTCAACGGCGGATCTCTGCACCCAGAAATCCGGGATTTAGGACAGGTCCTGAGCGAAGGCGGTTATAGAGCATTCCACTGTGGGAAGTGGCATGTACCCGGTAGAGATGTTCGCGAGAGTTTTCAGGTGCTTTATTATGGACAGCGAGATATTGGTGCAGGAGGTGCTGCGTATTACGATTCAGCATCCACACATGCGGTTGCCGACTTTTTGACGAACTACGACGCTGACGAACCATTTTATCTTCAGATCGGTTACGTCGATCCGCATGACGTATGCGAATACCTGCACAATCACGAGGAAAAACGAATTCCTAATCCAGTAGAGCAAGGAATTGTTTCGGAAGATGCTTTGCCACCGCTCCCTGAAAACTTTGCCTATGATGAACGGGAGACAGTGCTGCACCGAGTCTGTCGAAGAGTTGATGACGCGCTTATTCACGCCGCTATTCTTAAAGGTATTCGCGATTGGGACGAACCCCATTGGCGTTATCTGAGATGGAATTATTACAGATTCATTGAAAAAGTTGACGCTGAGATCGGAAGGGTTCTGGCCCTGCTGCGAGCAACGGGCTTGCACGAAAATACGCTCATTATCTTCAGTGCAGATCACGGTGAGGCGTGTGGCAGTCATCAGATGTTCCAAAAATTCACGCTTTACGAAGAAAGCATACGGGTTCCATTCATTGTGGCGTGTTTGAGCGACGGTATTGCTATAGACAAAAACCAACTTAACAAGACGCATTTTGTTTCAGGTGTTGACCTATTTCCCACTGTCTGTGATTACGCAGATGTTGATATGCCTGAACAGGTACAAGGCATGAGCGTCCGTCCGATTGTGGAAGGAAAAGATGTCCCTTGGCGCGATTACGCCTATATAGAGAGCAATTATTGGGGACGCGCAATTGTCAGTGAACGGTATAAATACGTTACAGAGTATAAACCAAAACCGGAAGAAGATTTCTCGCCGCCAGGACCCGATGCTGAACAACTTGGGCTTGCACAGTTGTTTGACCGGCAGAATGACCCCGGCGAGATGGAAAATTTAGTAGGAAACGCGATCTACAGTAAAGACGTTAAAATTTGTAGAGATAAACTACTGATCCAAAAAGCCAAACTTCACAGGCGACAAATTGTGCATCCAAGTCCGAAACGGATCATATCGAATTGGGGTGAACGTTTACGGACATATTGGGAGCATGGCAGATAGAACAGAAAAAAATAAAATTCATTAATACAATCTAAAAAATCCAGGATTTCGGAACAATGAATATCTATTCAAAACGCTTAAATCGACTCCCACCTTACATGCTTGGCAAACTCAAACAACTCACGCATGAACGCCGACAACTGGGGATAGATATTATTGACTTGGGGATGGGAAACCCAAATCAGCCGACCCCGCAACCTATCATTGATAAATTGACTGAAGCAGCACAGGAACTTCGGAACCACCGTTACTCCGCTTCGCGGGGCATTTTTAATCTCCGTCGGGAGGTCAGTTGGCATTATGAACGCCGGTTCGGTGTTCACATTAACCCGCATGAAGAAGCCATCTCTGTGATCGGAACTAAAGAAGGTCTGGGGCACCTCGCATTAGCCTTAATTGACGAAGGCGATTTGGCGATGGTGCCGAACCCAACGTTCCCAATCCACATGTACAGCGTTGTGCTTGCAGGTGGTAGCGTTGTGAGTATTCCGCTCACTGAAGAGAACGCTTTTATTCCGTCGCTTACGGAAATCACACGCGATATTTGGCCAAGACCGAAGGTACTCATCTTAAGCTTCCCGCATAACCCGACGGGTGCCGTGGTTGACCTTGGATTCTTTGAGGAGATTGTTGCGTTCGCGAAGCGTCAAGAGATCGTGGTAATTCACGATTTGGCTTATGCGGACATCGTTTTTGACGGTTACAAAGCCCCAAGTTTCTTACAAGCAAAAGGGGCGAAGGATGTCGGTATCGAATTTTTCTCGCTGTCTAAATCCTACAATATGGCGGGATGGCGATGTGGGTTTGCAGTTGGCAATCGCGAGATCATTGAAGCACTGGCTCGGATTAAAGGATATTACGATTACGGGATTTTCGCGCCGATTCAGGTTGCTGGGATCATGGCACTCCGTACACCGGCAGATACGGTAATGGAAAATGCTGCGGTCTATCAAAAACGTCGGGATGTGCTTGTCGAAGGGTTAAACCGGATTGGCTGGAAGGTTCCAAAACCGCAGGCTTCTATGTTCGTCTGGGCACCTCTACCAGAAGCGTGGCGGCATCTCTCCTCTATGGACTTCGCGACGAAACTTCTTAATGAGGCGGAAGTCTGTGTTTCTCCGGGTTCGGGATTCGGACATAACGGAGAAGGTTATATTCGGATCGCACTCGTGGAGAATGAAGATCGGATTCGTCAGGCGGTGCGTCAAATTCGACGGGCATTGTTTGGTTAAAGTTATTCCATACTTGTATTCTTCCTGTAGGTGCGGTTTCCCAACCGCACCCGGAACTGTTTCTATTCCAATCCCCACTGCTTTTTTGCTTCTTCAAACGAAATCTTCTGACTGCCTGTGTGCGAAATTGGGTTTTTGCCGACCCATCGCTCATCAATTGGATCTTCTGCGGGTTGGAAACGGATGTCACAACTAATGCGCCATCGGTCAGAAAGGTTTTTCGTAGAGGTGTGCATGGTGTGCATCGTGAAGACAATGACATCCCCCATCTCGAAATCGGCAGTCTGCCACTCACCGCCATATTTATCGCTAATCTCCATCGGGTCACGTCCGAAATGCCCCGGTGTCCCGTCCCGATCTACATCTGTTCTTCCATAGGTATCCCGAATGGGTGCGAAACTCGGGAGATTGTGCGAACCGACCAACACCGTTAACGTTCCCATAGTTGCGGGGACATCCCCGAAAGGCACCCAACAGGTATGGAGCTGCGCTGACCCGCGCCCCATATAGACGAAATCGAAATGCGGTCCCGACCAGACGGTAGGGCGAATAAAGCGGAGCCATTTGTAGTCAAAGGTTCGGGTATCACCATCGAAAAAGGTTCGGAAGAATTTGAAAAGTTCATCGCCTTCCAAGACTGCCTGGACATCCGGATGATGTGTAACAGCGGGTGTGCCCATCGTCCGTCCGGGACTCCCATCACCGGCAAACGCCTCCATAATGTCGG
Organism: Candidatus Poribacteria bacterium; assembly: GCA_028820845.1. NCBI lineage: Bacteria > Candidatus Poribacteria > Candidatus Poribacteria bacterium. Next base: position 25,792 of record JAPPII010000007.1, on the reverse strand, counting down.
TGCCGGACTTGAAAACGTCATCTTTACCGTTGCCATCGGCGTATTCAAGGATAGCACGCCGCCCCGCGATAATCTTTTCTTTATCTATTAAACCGCGAACGAGTAAATATCCGTCCTCTGCTATCCGTTGGTGTAAACCTTCTGTTGAGTCAAGGATGTCATTGCAGTCCCGAAGCACACCGAGGTGTGGACCGGGGAAGGTGAGTTCATGTTCTCCTAAAAAGACGGTTTTTGCCATTATTTTCCTCCGCATATCAAACAACCTTTGCCTAAAATTTAATAGCACCGTTGACGAGATATAAACGCTATCTCTGCCTTGTGATGTCGTCCAAATCTCAGTTGCAATATTTTAACAAAAGTTGGCAATTAGTGCAAGGATATAAGGTATTCGGGCTGTCAGAATCAGGAGTTATAAGATTTTAGGATTTGTAGAATTATGGTTGCCTTTTTATATTGACGACTGGATTTCCTAAAAAATGTCATTGACCCAACAGTGTATAGTTGCTAAAATCAAAGTATCAGTGAACCAGCGAGGTTGGGTAACCTCGCATACGACGCGACGGATATTTCCAACAAAATATTTGAGGATTGACCTATGAAAGAATATTTGGAGGTTCAGAAACCTGAACTTGGTTATACCTACGAATTTGGGATCGACCAGCTCCCTCTCATGTCTGAATGTCTGGAGGCACATGGCTTTGCGATTATCAAAGATGTTTTATCACCTGAGTTAGTTGATGGTTTAAAACAAGCCGTCTTTGACGGTACAGATCCAAAAAGAGAACTGAATCCGGGAGAGAGTCGGACCCGACACGCTTGGATTGAGTCTGGACCGGGGGCTTGGCAGCTACTCGGATACAAACCGTTTATGAAAATCCATCGCCATCTCATCGGCACAGACGAAATGACCGTTCACCGGTCTGCTGCTATCATTCGGATGCCCGGATCCCAACCGGTTTCATGGCACACTGATTGGTGTGGGTTTTCAACGGATACACCCAAGAACTCAGGGGATGTGCTGAACCGTGGACTCTGGCCGTCGGGCAAATGGTTCTATTTGACGGGTTCTCGTCCGGAGCACGGTGGTCTGTGTGTGATTGAAGACTCTCACGTGGAAAGTTGGGAGGGACCTGAAGGTTTCAAGATGACGGCGGATAGACGCTCCTTCTACAAGGAGGGTGAAGAAGAAAAGGCATACACTGGGTTCGATATTCCTGGATTGGTACCGCTGTTTACGCACCCTGGGGATATGATTGTATTTGCGCATCGGACGTATCACGGCGCATTTCCGAATCAGATTGATGAGATTCGGTTGTCGTGTGCGATCGGTTTTCGACGGCGGGAGCATCACATTGATATTCCATGGGAGATTCCAGCTGAAGGCAAGCAATTTTTAGCGGATTTACCATCACATTTGCACCAATACACGCACGGGTATACGAGTATTGATGTGGGTTGGCGGGGGTAGATAACTCGCTTTTCAGAGTCTTTCAGAGTAAATCTGAAAAAGTAAGAGATTTGAGAAAGAGTCGTAACCCCACACTGTGACTGGGTTTTAGGTGGTTTTTAGAGTAGGGTTCTCGGAAACTTACTCTGAAATTTTATAGGAAGGGCTTAGGTTTATACTGTCTGAATCAGGATTTACGGGATTAGCGGATTTGCAGGATAGGCGGGAACAAGGTTCTATTGAGCATCTATGTTTATCCTTTCCTTACTCATCAGCTTCGTAGTCTTCATCGTTCAGGTCCATTCCGAGAGAAAGTCCCATGTTGGCGAGCCCCTCTTTAACATCGCGTAGCGAGCCCTGTCCGAAGTGGTTGTATTGTAACAATTCCCAATCCATTTTTACGACGAGTTCTCGTATAGTGTTGATATTTTCCCGTATAAGACAGTTGTGAGCTCGGGTAGACAGGCCAAGTTCAGAGATCGGTTGGGCTAAGTAGTGGTCGCGTTCTTCTTCTGTCACATCAGCCACAACCGGTTCCCCGTAAGGTGAATGATGCATTATTCCTCTTCGTTCAGGTTGCCGATCAATAATATCTATCCAAGGGGAATCCAATTCGTCTTCGTCGTCTTCATCAAAACCTACAAGGATACTCTGTCCGGCAGTGTTCATCGCTCTTTCGATAGAATCGGTCAGTGTTTTCCAGAATGTTTCGCGATCTTCGTCCTCCATATCACTCACTTCTAAAGCAACTTCTCGCCAAAGGGCGAGGAAAACCTGAAGGGACTCACTATCTTCTTTTCCCTCTGAAATTTGTGTGATCAATTCGAGTAATCCCCCAAAAAACTCCACAAGGTCTTCGATCTCCACCCGTGTGAGCCAATCGAGGGACTTTGAAATCGTAACAGATTTGACAGATAGTTCGTCGTCCATAAGGTATCCAACGACGAGTTTGGGCTGTTTCATTTGAAGTCTCCATGTAGCAAGAATATAAGGTTTGTGCAAATTATACACAATGTATTGAGAGAGTTCAAGATTTTTCGGATGCTGGAGCAGAAGACGATAAGTTTGATTTGGTGCGGTTAGAACCCGGAACTGACTGGTCATCGGCAGGGCTGGAAGCCCTGCCGATGAAGGATACGGACTACAATCCCCTTCTACAGATCTCCGATGTAACACGCGATGAAGAAGAGCGCGAAGTAGTAGATGACCGGATTTACCTCTTTTCCACGTCCTGTCACCAATTTGAGAAACGCTAAGGAGACGAGTCCGAAGCCGATGCCGTCCGTAATGCTGAAAGAAAGTGGCATCATTATTATCGTTAGGAAAGCGGGGATCGATTCCGTGATGTCTTCCCAATCAATCTGGTTGACATCTCTGAGCATCAATCCGCCGACGACAATAAGTGCTGGGGCGATAATTGGATGAAGTTGGATTCCCTGATACACGTATTCACCGCCCACAATTTTAACAAGCGGAAAAAGAACGAGAGACAGGAGCATAAAAATTCCTGTAAAGACGGGGGTGAGTCCCGTTCGTCCACCTACAGCAATCCCTGTTGTGCTCTCAATGTAGCAGGTAACAGTTGAAGTGCCGAGTAAAGCACCGCCCACAGTACTGCCAGCATCCGCCAAAAGGGCATGTCTGGCTTTCACAAGTCGTCCTTTCTCAATCAATTCCGCTCTGTAGCCGATAGCCGTTAGGGTACCGATAGTATCGAACATATCAATCGCGAAGAAGACGAAGATCACAGAAATCAGGTCTAACTTATCAAAGATATTCGGGAGTTGCAGTTTAAAGAAAGTAGGGGCGATAGCGGGTGGAGCTGCGGCGACCCCGTCATACTTAGTAAGACCGAAGATCAGGCCGATGGCAGCAGTGACAAGGATACCGATGAGAATCGCCCCTCGTATTCGACGCGCCATGAGGGTTAATGTTACGGCGACCCCGAAAAGCGACAGCAACACAGGGGCGGATAAAAGATCACCGCGGGTTATAAATGTAGCGGGATGCTTTGTAATAATACCGCTCCACTGCAAACCGATGAAGGCGATGAAGAGTCCAATCCCGATGGCGATTGCATTCTGGAGCGAGGGGGGAATGGCATTCATAATAGCTTCACGAATTCCGACGAACGAAAGGATGAAAAACAACACTCCCGATATGAAGACGATGCCGAGTGCCTCCTGCCAGGGTAAGTTTAAACCTTGACAAACGTCGAAGACGAAATAGGCGTTAAGCCCCATGCCGGGTGCTAAGACGACCGGGTAATTCGTCAGCAATCCCATAGCGAACGATGCGATTGCACTGGATACACAGGTTGCCACCATAACGGCCCCATAGTCCATGCCAGCCAATGAAAGCAGTGTGGGTTGAAAGAAGATTATATACGAGATCGTCATAAAATTCGTGAGCCCTGCGATCAGTTCACGTCTCACTGAGGTGCCGACCTCTTTCAACTGAAATAACTTTTCAAGTAGCATTTTCTCTCCTTTACCGGATAATTGTGTGGATAAATGCTTTCTTTAGAAACCGTGATTTGGAGATTTCGGCTATTGGGCAAATTTTGGCTGCAGTGCTGCATAAGGCAAGCGTTCCTTCCTCAACCCAGCGAGCAGATTCTCCATTGCCATCGTCATCATTTTCATCCGTGTTTGAATAGTAGCACTGCCGAGATGGGGTGCTATAATAACGTTACCTAAACCGAGAAGCGGATGGTCAGTGTTAAGGGGTTCCGGTTCCGTTACGTCAAGCGCAGCACCTGCAATCTGACCTTCTGTGAGGGCATCATATAACGCATAGTGATCGACAACAGGTCCTCTGGCAATGTTCACAAGGATTGCGGTGCTTTTCATCAACGCAAGTTCGGCTTTGCCAATCATGTGAGTCGTCTCTTCCGTCAAAGGAACGTGGAGTGTTATGAAATCGGAGTTTCGAAGGAGTTGTTCCATGTCAACATATTCTATATCGAGTTCTTCCTCCCAATCGTGTCTGCGTTCGCGTTTGTAATAGAGGACCCGCATGTCAAAAGCCAGCGCGCGCTTTGCGACGGCATAACCGATGCGTCCCATCCCGACAATACCGATTGTTGCATGATGTACATCGTATCCCCAGAGGATATTCGGATCGTAGTATAGCCACTGTTTGGTCTGAACGTGTTTATCCGCTGGAACGATATTTCGCGATGCGGCGAGCAGGAGTGCCATCGTCATATCCGCAGTCGTATCGCTAAGAACACCGGGTGTATGCCCGACCGCAATCCCTCTCTCTCTACAAGCCTCAACATGGACATGATCATAACCCACTCCAACGACAGAGATAACTTTGAGGTTCGGGGAAGTAGCGATCATCTCTGGTGAGACGGGTTCGTGCCCATAGGTCATTAGCCCATCAAGGGGCGGAATCTTTTCAGCAATAGGCGGTAGAATTGCGCTCGTATGCCACATATCGACTTCACATTCTGCGGCTATTTTCGCTCGGATTTCTTCTGGTATAGGTCGTGTGATGAAAACTTTAAATTGTGCCAAGATTTCCCTCCTTACGATTGGCGATAAAAGATGCGTATGGGTGTACCGTTGAATCCGAATTCCGCCCGAATATTGTTGGCAAGGTACGCCTCGTACGGTGGACGTATCCGATGTAGGTTCCGCCCAAATATGAGAAAGGTCGGGGGCGTGATCTCCACTTGTGTGATATATTTGAGTGCAGGTCGGACCCCCTTGACCCGTGGTGGGGGATGCGCAGTCCGTAATTCAAGGAGGAGCTGATTAAGGTCGGGGGTCGGGATCCGGGTGCAGTACTCGCGATAGACCTCAAGTGCTATCTCCAATATATGGGTAACACGTTGCCCTGTAAGCGCAGAAACGAAAACCCGTGGTACATAATGAAGTTGTGGGAGCTGGGCATCTATTCTATCCATAAATGCGGGATGCGTTGTGTTATCCTTTTCAACCAGGTCCCATTTGTTCAACACTAAAACTGAAGCTTTCCCCTGGCGTTCGATGAAATTGGCGATTGTCTTATCCTGTTGTGCGATCTCCTGGGTTACGTCAAGTACGAGGACAGCAATATCGCTTTGGCGGATGCTGTGTATTGCGCGCTGGACGGTTACGGATTCGAGTTCATCTTTAATAACCGATTTCCGCCGCATTCCGGCAGTATCAACGACCTCAAAGGGAATGTTGTCGTGAACGATCCGAATATTTACGGCATCTCGCGTCGTTCCGGGTCGGTCGTCTACAATCATTCGCTCTTCCCCTAACAAGTTATTGATAAGCGAAGATTTTCCGACATTCGGTCTACCAACGATTGCGATTTTCATAGCGGCAGATGCGCTGTCCGACGTTGCGGCAGTATCGGGCAGCTCCTCTACCACCCGATCAAGGAGTTCCCGAATTCCATCGTTCTGGACACACGATGTCCACGTCGGTTCAGAGAATCCGAGTGCGTAAAACTCCGCCGCCTCATTGCGAAACCGATCACTATCCACCTTGTTGACAACAAGGAAAATAGGTTTACCAGCGGTTCTGAGTTTATTAGCGACAGTTATATCGTGTGGCATAATACCGGTTCGCGCATCAACAACGAACAGGACGAGACTTGCTTCATCCAAAGCAGTATCTACTTGTAATTGGACGTTGTCAATAAGACGGTCATTTGGATCGACATCTAAACCGCCAGTATCAACAATCGTAAAGGTCCGATCGTTCCATTCAACATCGGCGTAGTTCCTATCGCGCGTTACGCCGGGTGTATCATGAACGACAGCAAATTTACGCGATTTTTTGGTATTTCGCGGTCTGACCGGCTGCAGTGTCTCGTCCCCATTGCCTTCAAAATCGGTGCGTATCTGTTTCGGGCGTACGGGGGCAGATGCAGTGATTCTATTGAAGAGCGAAGATTTTCCGACATTGGGCCTGCCGACAATTGCGACAATTGGATGTCCGGTTTCCATTAGTTTTCCTCCAACGCATCGGCTTCTGCAGACCGGCTTTCGATGGATTGATCTGTTGCGAATGTTCGCGAAACGGCGATAATGGATTTTATCACAACAATAATAGGAATTGCAAGTAACACTCCCCAAAAACCGAGGACCGTTGCCCCAACAATCACGGCGAACATAATAAGTAAAGGATCAACATCGACAGCATCGCTCATGACTTTAGGCGAGACCAGTGAGTTGTCAATAGTTTGGACACCGAGAACAACTCCCACGACAACTGCGGAACGCACAAGAAATTCAACGAGACTAAAATCCCCAGCTGCCAATCCCATCAACATTGCCAAAAGTGCGAAACCGCCGCCAATAAAGGGACCAAAGGTCGGTATCGCATTACAGATGCCGGCAAGTAGACCGACAACAAGCGCGAAGGGGACACCAACAACACTATATGCAATACAGGAAATTGCTGAAATAATAGCGATAACTGTGACCTGTCCTTTCAAGAACTGTTGGAGATTTTTATCAATCTCACGTAGATAACTCTTGACGGTATCACGCCGCTGCTCAGGTAGCAGCGAGACCAAATCATGAAAATAGTTATCAAACGATTGATTCGCATAAATAAAAACAACGAATGCGAGCAACAGTGTTGCCAGAAATCCACCGAAACTAAAAGCAATCGATCTGACGAATCCTGAAATCCACCGAACCGCTACCCCGCCCGTTTGGGCAATTGTCGGTATCCGTTCGGTAAGATACGCTCGAATCTGCTGTACAATTGGCTCGTCTCTATAGGTATCGGTAATACCTTTCTTATTTACAGCAAACGGTTTCCATCGAGCGGTCGATTCGATACGATGTCGGATAACGGTCGAATCTCCGGCGTATAGTCCTGAAGGAGCAGATGCTAAGAGTACATTTCCTGTTGTGCCTCCTACTTTTTGCCAACCATCAAGTCGATTCCAGGCATAGAGACCCTCGGGTGTGCCAGCGTATAGTTCAGCGCGAGCGTTAGCACTGAGATCTCTTTCCGTTGGTTCTACGACTGCAAGTGTGTAAACGATTTGGGGTATCGGTGGCAGTGGCTCCCAACCAAGAGATGTCCCTTCCAGGTGCCAATGTATCGTCGTTTCTATGGGCATCAAGGATTCTGGATCAGGCTGCGGTGTGCTGGCGACATAAGTTATTCTGCTACCATCGCTATCCTCAATAGAGGTGATACTGACGATAGATCTTTCGTCATAAATAATAGGTTCAACTTCACGCCAAGTCCGTCCGGAATCATTGCTTATGTAAAGTCGGTTTTGTGTTCCAACGTAGATGTGGGCACTATTCCAATGCGGTGTATTGACAGCTTGGATGGTTGCGGTATCAAAAGGCGTGCCTTCCACCTTGTGCCATGTTTGCGATTGAATTCTCCGAACGCTTCCATCCGTCCGAATCACTTCAATCCCGCCGCGGGGTAGGACTTTATAATATCTGTATAAACCTTTTGTAGTGCCAGCATAGATAATATTTCTGCTGGTTGTCAGAGCATGTATCTGTTTGCCGAGAAGCTCGCCGTTTGTAATGCCGACACGGGCAGCGGCATCTTTAGCATCCACTGGAACGCTGTAAACCCCGTGGTTTGTAGCAACATAGAAGGTTTCTACTTGCCGTTTTTCTTCGTCGGCAACAATCGGATTAATACCGATTGTGAGAGCTCTAAAGGTCTCTCCATTGACATAAGGCAAAACGGTTTCGTGATAAAATTTGATTAACCCAGTGCCCATTTGTCTGGCTTGTCTACTCACCTGTCTGCCGGTGTAGAAAAGCGCGCCTCCACAGATGACGAGAATCAACACCGTAGCAATAGCACGTTGATACTCCTTTTTAAAGGGGAGTGCGTTCCAGAGAAACCTGAAAATATAGGCAAAACCGAATCCTAAAATGAAAGGGGTCAATGCACCCAAGAGGCGCACAAACAGCCATACACCTATCATTAGGATTTCCAAAATGATGATGCTCTTTATGTCGATCCAGCGGTAAATGCGTGTGAGCAGCACAATCAGGAGGATAGGGACTATCGGATGTAACAACAGTATCCGATTGCTATCGTCTGCGTTGCTTTTGTAATAAGCGAACGCTATCCACCCTGCGGCAAACACAACACTGATAATTGCGAGAATAGATGCTGAAAAGATTGGTGATAGTTGTGGGTTCGGTGCGTTTTGCGTATTCATATTTGATTAGTTGTCAGTTATCAGTTGTCAGTTAAGAGGTGTTTTTGTAACAATCTACTCAAGTTTGGAGTCCCCAGAGGCTATGAATTGTTACAGAGTTCCTCTTTCACTGAAAACCGATAACTGATTACCAATAGCTACGTTGTTGCCGGTGCTTCGGTGGAATCAGCGGATTCATACCTTTCAATTACACCTGCGCCGATGCTGTCGCCCCAAACGTTAATTGTGGTTCGGAAACGATCCAGGAGCCAGTCAATGGAGAGAATAAGCGTTATCCCTTCAACGGGGAGGTCAACGGCTCTGAGCACAATAACCATGGTGACGAGCCCCGCTTCTGGGATCCCCGCTGCCCCGATAGCCGCGAGGGTCGCCGTCAGCACGACAACGATTTGTTGTGCTGGGTCCATAGAAATCGCATAGACCTGAGCGATAAACATGACAGCGACTGCCTCATAGAGCGCGGTGCCGTCCATGTTAATGGTTGCGCCCAAAGGCAGGACAAAACTGGAGGTGCGTCTGGAGACTCCGTTTTGATTCTCAACGCCTTCCATTGTTAAGGGTAGGGATGCGCTGGAACTCGCTGTTGAGAAAGCGTTTAGTAAGGCTGTTGCCATGCCTCTGAAGTAGTTGAGCGGATTTCTACGTCCGAGCAGCAGCAAGAGCAGGGGCAAAACGATAATACCGTGTACGCCGAGTCCAAGTACGACTGTGGCACTGTACTTACTCACGGCGACGAGTTCGGGCCAGAAACCTGCGAATCCCTTTGCTTCACCAATCCTGCCGGCAATTAAGCCGAAAATGCCGAACGGTGCAACATACATTATCCAGTGGACGAGCTTCATGACGGCTTCATTGAGTCCCGAAATCACAGTGATGATAGGTTTGCCAAATTCACCGAGCGTAGACAGGGCGGCACCGATGAGGAGCGAGAAAAAGATGAGCGGCAGGATATCGGTATGTACCATTGCCTTGAAGACGTTTGAAGGTATCATCCCTTCTTTGCCGGTTTCTTCGTTGCCGAGGAATACCTCTTTGATAGTGCTGCCCATAGTCCGTTCCATTTTGCCGGAGACTCTGGTAGCGATCGGCAAACTGATGTTAATGCCTGTCCCGGTATTTCGGGGTTCTATTGTTACAAGCCGTCCATCAACGAATAACAGGCGTTCACCACCTTCTGTTGTAACGTAACGGGCATCCGTGGCTAAGGGGTGCCACGCTTCTACTATGGCTGTTGTCCCAGAAATCGATTTGACTTCGCCTTGTATGTTCTGGTCAACGAGGGTGATGACATATTTATTGTTATAGGTGCGATTAAATTCTCCGCTCATCTCAAGCGTGAGCATTTCAGGACCAGAAAGTGTGTAAGTCAGCTCGGGTCGTTCTTCACCTTGTGATAACCCTTTCCCTGGTGTGATGATGTTGACGAGAACTATGCCGATGAGAACGGAAATCGCGGTTGTTGCCATGTAGTAGAGGACAGTGCGCCCACCGATAGAGCCGATGTTGCGGATATCCCCTAAATTGGTTATCCCGACAATCATGGACAAGACGACCAGCGGAACGACGATCATCATCAGTAGGTTCAAGAATATTTCACCGAGAATTGTTGTGTGGATTGCCAAATTTGGTGCGAACCCTCCGATGAGTGCACCGGCAACGATTGCGATGACGATGCCGTAAAGCAGTCCGAGACTGACCTTCGGTTTACTTTCGTTTTCATTCATAAGTTGTTATCTATCCTCCTAAAGGGGAACGAAGATGAGGGATGGAAGTAAGGGAAGGGTAGCAGATTGGGGCACCCAACCTTCCAGCCTTCCAGCCTTCGCCCTCTCTTATTAAATCGCTTTGAAAATTTACTTCCTTATTAACATTTTTCTTGTAGCAGTGAAGTCGCCAGCGGTAACGGAGTCGCGTGTGGACTCTGTGGACAATGTATAGAAATAGATTCCACTTGCAACGGGTTCACCGACTTCGTTCCTACCATCCCAATAGGCTGCACGGCTCCGGTATTGATAGAGCCCCGCGGCTTGATGCCCCAAATCCAACCTTCGCACCAAGGCACCATTCGTGGCATAAATGTATAATGTGACTTTGGCGGGTTCCGCGAGTTGATAGGGTATCCACGTTTCTGGGTTGAAGGGATTCGGATAATTTGCGAGTAATGCGGTCTCATCCGGTAGCAAGACAGGTGCGGCGGGGGTATTGCCGACAGTAACCATTACATCTGGTGCTGTAGCTGAGATCGTCTCACCGGCACTGTTACCTGCTCGGAAGTTGCGGAGTACCACGCGCCCCTGTCCGTTTGCGAGTGCTGTAAAACTCACAGATAGGAGGTTGCCTTCGCCAGCAACTCCCCCTTTGGAGATTCGTGCCGCTTGTATGCCAGTGATTCTCCCTTGCCTATTCTTAATTGTGCCTTTCCGGAAGAAGGTGCGGCCGTTGCCTTGCTTCAGAAAGTTGCCCTCACTGACGTTGTTCGCTTTCAGGAGCGCGGGGTCAAAAGCAATATCGGTTTGCCACCCGGCTAAATCGGTGATGTTTGCGGCGTTAAGGCGGACGATGAAGGTGTCACTTTTCTTCAGTTGTGTCAATGCTGTGGATAAAGTAAAGCGGCTCCCTGGCGGGATAACGGTATACTCAGCATCAGGTGCAAATCCAAAATGGCCAGACCATCCACCACCATAATCATAAACAGCTACCAACAGAACGTTTTTTCCCTCTTTCAGCGTGACAGGAAAGGATTGCTGGTAATCGCCGGTCCAAGCATTATACTTCTCGCTAACTAACTCCCCATTGAGCCAAATTTTGTGGCTATCATCACTACCAGCAAACATTTTTGTCTGCTGTTCTCGTGGTGAATTCAAGGTGAGCGAACCGTAAGTTAGGTTCCCGCCATCGCCTTTTGAGATACCAAGTGCCTTCAGCATGCTATTGATGTTTTCAGTACCAACTGACGGAGAAAGTTTGTGAGGGGTCCAAACATGCTCACCGACAGATTTGCCTTCTGTTGCACCATCACTAGCAATCTTTAACTCAGTTACATCGCCACCACTAACACGTGCAAGCAAATCTGCGTTCCGAAAATTTTCATGTTGTATGTCAGGGATAAAAATCCATAACCAGGGTCCCGTTATTTTCGGTCCCCCTCGTAGAGCAGTACCTGGATTACCCGACGTACGCATAGAGATTATTATCGGTAACCCCTCCAAAGGCGAAAAGTCAGATATGGCGTTGTTCCTGAGATCTATGCGTTCTAATTTGGTTAATCCTGCTAATGGCGACACATCTGAAATAATATTGTGGCTCAGGTTGAGATTTGTCAAGTTTTTTAAATTCGCTAACGGCGACACATCCGTTATCTGATTATCGTGGAGTGTGAGCGATGTTAACTGCGGTACCTCCGCGAGTCCCGAAATATCCGAGATATACGTGTGATTGATTTCTAAACGCCTGAGTCTTTTCAATCCGGTCAGCGAGGGAAGTTCCGAGATTGAACTGCCGCTGAGCTCTATCCACTGAAACCTCGGTAACTTCGCCAACGCAGAGAAATCCGTGATAGCCGTGTTCCAAGCAACAATACCTTCTAAACTGATCATGCCGGCGAGGGCGGAGACATCTGTCACCGGATTGCCTTCAATCCCGATGCCGTTGAGTTTCACCAATCCTTTCAAGGGTGATAAATCCGTGATTGCGTTCTCCTCAAGTCCGAGCCAATCTACGTTGATCAACCCTGCAAGTGGAGAGACATCCGTTATCTTATTCCCACGCAGTTTGATATTATCCAGACGCACCAATCCTGCCAATGGGGATAAGTCGGATATTGCATTGTGGCGGAATTCTATCCGTTCCAGCCGGATTGCATGTTCAAGCCCGGTCAGATCGCGGATGCCCTTTTCATCCGCTACAATCTCAGTTAACCTTGTGAGGTCGGTCTCCGTAAGCGCAGCGGGTGCTTTGCCAAGCCTCTCTGCGATAGCTGCGCGAAGGTTCGGGTCAGGGATGAGCCCAGAAAATATGGGGCCCGGCCCGACATCATTGTCTGGATTAGGAGTGTCCGTCATATCTGGAGAATTCAACGCTGAAATTATGCCAGGAAATTGCGCTGTCCACGCATCGCGTTTCACATTTCCACCGCTCAGCAGTCCTGTCAAACCCAAACGCTGTAAACTTGACTTCTCCGCAATTTCCGAGAGGAAGATTTCTGTTTCTAAACCGACGGCAGCAGCAGCGTACGCAGCTTCAATAGGTCCATGAAATTCTTCATAGAACCGATGCACGGGTTCAATACCCCCAAACACACCACCCGTCGCTTCCAACGCAGCCTTGTAACGCAACGTGTCCTGAGCAACAAGCACACCCATCACTTCGTTTTCTACATACAAACGTAAGGCGTGATCCTTATCGTAAACCGGAGACACTGTTTGCTCTATCACAGAACGCACACCATCTGCAAAATCTTTCATACCCTCCGTGTGGCACCCGATACACGACAAACCATTACGCACTGCTGGATCGCTCGCCGCAGGATTCGAGACAATCTCCGTCGGCGCAACATCTATACGATTCCCGAAACCGTCCGCAATGTAGTATGCCTGTAACCCATTCGGCAGATTGAAGATCACTTCACCCCCATCGCGTTGAAAAGACAACGGATGCGTGAAGATATTCTGCGCACCCGCACTCCCCGCAAAGTCGTGGCTCTTCCAATACGCACCATACGGAGACGTGTGGCGTTCTACAACCCTGTTGTGATTCGAGACACCTGAATCGTTGGTGCCGGCACGCCAGACGCGCACCCCTGGGGCACTTTGGAGATTCCGATCAACATCTATGCGGAGTTCTCGTTCTAATTCCTGCTCGGTTTCAGGGAGTGCGAGGATGTCGTGGTAGAGGGGAGGTAGGGAAGCAGTCGCGAGAAACCAATCGGCATAGACGAACGGCACTTCACAGTTCATTTCTTGCCGAAGGTGTGTGAGTTTGCTATAGAGAGTCGCCTGCGTAGTTTCATCAAAATCAATCAGATATGGATAGACAGCTTCCATCTGCGGCCATGCTTCGCGGGTATCCCATTCATAGTTTCGCAGGTCAATGTAGAAAATCGTCTCAGCTGCGTCAATGGGTTCGGGGTTGATAATCTGGAATCCCCAGGAGAGACTATTGACGAGTTTCGAGAGGGCGACTTGATAGGCGCGAAGTGCCTCGGGGCCTTCGCCGGCGTTGTAGAGATGGGTCATGGTAAAATAGCGTGTGAAGGGACGATCAAAGGCATCTAGTCCTCCGAGATGGTTCTGTATTACCGTGAGCATGGTGTCGGTAGAGATGAAGTTGACATCGTGCTGGATTTCCCACGTCGGGGCACCTGCCTGAATCCAGTTGCCGATTGTCACAATCGCGTCAGCCGAAAGTTGTCCACCGAGGGGCATCCGTTTCGCGGGATCGGTTTCAAGGAGCCGGGTATAGAGTTCAGATCCAACAGGGTTTCCTGGTACAACCGCCCCTGAATTAACCAAACCGCTTGCGGAGTCAATAACGATTTGCTCTGTAAAGGCACCGTGAGGGCCGTGGCAGTTGAGGCAGTTTTGTTGAAAGATCGCATAAGTTTGTTGTGCAATATTTTGTTGTGCGTCTGCTGTTCCAAATCCGAATCCGATGAGGGCTAAGATGATTGCATAGCAGCAAACCTTGTTCATTGTTGTGTTGTTCTCAAGTGTCGGAGCAGCTCCTATATTTTGTTGCATCGTGCTATCTCCTTTAAGGGTTGTTGGTTGCGGGCTATTTCCTTATCAGCATTTTTCGGGTAGCAGCGAAGTCGCCTGCAATGAGCTTATAGAAATAGACACCGCTTGCCACAGATTCGCCGACTTCATTTTTGCCATCCCAATACGCCGCTTGGCTCCGATTCTGATAGCGTCCTGCGGGCTGATGCCCCACATCCAAAGTCCGAACCAACTCGCCATTGACTGCATAGATTTGCAACGTGACTGCGTTGGGTTCGGCAAGTTGATAGGGTATCCACGTTTCCGGATTGAATGGATTGGGATAATTCGCCAATAACATTGTGCTTTCGGGAGCTAACAACGCCAAGAGCTGCTGGAGATTCGCTATGCCTTGTTGGAAGACGAGTGAACCATCATCTTCCAGTTTCGCTTGTGCTATCCAGGTTTGGACTATTGCTGGATCCACCTTCAAATTGCGCCGTGTGAGCATAGCAGGTGCAGCAACACCACTGATTTCACCGAGGTGTTGCGCAACGAGGACGAGGTCTGCAATATTTCGTTTTCCATCTTTATTTACGTCTGTACGTGTGTTAGCGGACTGCGCTTTTCCGAAGTCTTGCCCCACCATAATGAGATCGAGGATGTCTGTCCTGCCATCTCTGTTCACGTCCCATGCAGGCACTCGGATTGTAATTTTCTTCCCGATTGGGTTTACTGTATAGTCGGCATCTTTTGCGAATCCGAAGAAACCGCTGAAGCCCCCATGTCCACGATTGTCAACGGCGACCAATAGGACGTTGGGTCCTTTTTTCAATGTGACAGGAAATGCATCTTGGTAATCACCGGCACCCCGAGTCACGGGATTGTAGTGAACGACCTCGCCGTTGAGCCAGACCTTGACTCCATCATCGCTGCCGACGAGCATTGTTGTGTCCTGCTGTCGCGGTGCATTGAAGGTGAGGGAGCCGTAAACGACGTGGTCATATATCTCCGAACCCGACCCCCAACCGAGGGCATCTGTCATTTCATTGAGATTATCCCCGCCGGTTGGCGCGAGGTTGTGTGCCTTCCATTTGCCACTTCCAACAGGTTTATCTTCGGTTGCGCCAAACGTAGCGACCTTTACCTCCGTTGCTGCCCCGCCACTCGCTTTTGCCAGCAGATCTGTGTTGCCAGTACCCGCCCCCGGCACGATCGCCCATAACCAAGGTCCCTCTATTTTGGGACCGGCTTCTGGGAAAGCGGAATTAACGAAATCCGAGTAAGAGATGGTTGTTGTCGTGGCAAATCTTTCTAAACTGGATGTATCCGCTATTGGATTCTCGGTAAGCCCCATCCATGTCAAGTTGGGTAAAAAGGCAAGAGAGGATACGTCCGTTATCCTATTTTGACTTATATCTAACCATCTTAAGTTAGTTGTTGCCGCGAGCGGAGATACGTCCGATATGGCATTGTCATGGAGGTTTATCCATGTCAAGTTGCTCAGTCCTTCAAGCGGAGATAGATCCGAAACCTCGTTATGTTCAAAACTGAGGTGTGTCAAATTTGTTAGCTCCGCCAAGGGAGACAGATCCGAGACCCCGTTACCGGGAAGGTAAAGATGTTTTAAACCCTTGGCATCGACTAAAGCAGAGATATCCGATATCTCGCCACCACACACATTTATCTCTCTAAGTTTTGGCAATTTCGCTATGGCAGCAAGGTTCACTATAGGCGTGCCCCATCCGTGAAAGTTATGCAAGTTCGTTAATCCACTAAGAGGCGAGAGGTCTGCCAGGGGATTATGACTCATCCCTATCGTTTCCAGTTTTGTCAACCCTGCGAGGGGAGATAAATCGGTTATCGCGTTATGATGGAGTCTTATATGTCTCAAGTTGATTAATCCTGCAAGCGATGAGATATCGCTTACTAAATTAGGCCCAAGATGTAGATCCTCCAGGCTGATCAATCCTTCAAGCGGCGAGAGATCAGTTATCAGATTCTCCTCCAAATCTAAGCGACGCAGTCTCATCAATTCCGCCAGAGGTGATATGTCAGATATTAAATTGTTGTCAAGATTTAATCTCTCCAGATTTACTGCGGTTTCAAGACCTGTCAAGTTTTTAATCTCCATACTCACAGCGCGAAGTTCCCGCAACGTCGCCATCTCATCGGCTGTAATCTGGGCGTTGGGTGCTTTGCCGAGTGCCTCGTTAATCGCCTCGCGAAGATTAGCATCCGGGACGTTAACGGTTTGTGCCGACGTGTTCAGTGGAACCCAGAAAATTAAAGCACAGAGTATAGGGACAACAGCGAAAATAGAGGGTGTTTTGGTTGATTGCATTGGATTAGATCTCCTTGAGATGATGTTTCCTGATTTCATACTGATTCACGTTGGTACGATTTCAAGTTGTTCTGCCAATCCTTTATGTGACCTGTGGTAGTTTTTGCAGATGTTATTATTCAGAAGTTTGCAAACGTTTGAGGGTTTCACGTAGTTTTTCGAGTTCGGCTTCCGCGGCTTGGCGTGCGCGGGCTTCTTGCTCAATACGCGTTTCCGCTTCAGACACACGCGTTTCCGCTTCAGCTAGGCGTTCTCGAGAGGGGCCCAACCACGCTCTCGCAACCGGATCGTATAGCCGCAGCACGCCATCGTGTTCACCCAAGTCCAGCCCTAATACCTCGGACGGAAGTCGTCCCTCTACAAATTCTATCTCTTCATAAGAACCTTCTATAAGACGAAAGCCTATGAAAGAGGGTTGAATCTCATGATAGGGATCGTAGATATAGTATTCCTTCACCCGTAAAATCTGCTCATAAATTGTTTTCTTCTCAGCAAAATCTCTTGTGAACGTACTCGGGCTCGCCAACTCCAGCACGAAATCGAGATAGGGTTGCTGTTCCCATGTTTTATACGTCCGGAGGTCTTTTTTTGAGACCCCGCGCACCATAAATACATCCGGAGATATAACTTTACGTGGGTTGCCCTCTTCATAATAGAGGAACATATTTCCGCATACATGTACATCTGGGACATCCCGGAAATGCCAATCTATCATTTCTATCATGTCTAAAAGGCTTCTGACATGCCTTCCCGTTTCTGCCATCGGTTCACCGTCTGATTCGGGATAGACGAGTGTTGGGGCAGCACCTATGTTTTTCTCCATCGTTCTATCTCCTTAGAGGTTATCAGTTATCAGGACGTTCGCTACGCTCACTTTCAACTATTGGTTATTGGTCGTCAGAGGAAGTCTGAACTGTGATTTATAAGATTACCAGATGGACCATGATTAGGCGTCCGGTAATCATGGTCCATCTTAAAATCATAAGCGTCCAAGTTCAGGCGATGGTTTCCGACAACCCATAACGGTGTTGCCTCAGATGTCTGCATCAACGCGGATGGACAACTCCTCTAACTGCGCATCCGATACAACAGAAGGTGCGTGCGTAAGCGGGCAGAGTCCTTGTTGCGATTTCGGAAATGCGATAACTTCGCGGATGTTTTCCTCGTTGCGCATCAACATAACGATACGGTCTAAACCGGGGGCGATCCCTGCATGCGGCGGTGTGCCATACGCCAGAGCATCTATGAAATATCCGAACCGATTTTCGACATCTTCGGGTGTAATCCCCAGAATTTCAAAAACCTGCTGTTGGACATCCCATTGGTGGATTCTGACGCTCCCGCTACAAATTTCATATCCGTTACACACGAGATCGTAGTGTTGGCTTTGGACATTCCCCGGGTCCGTGTCTAACAACGGTAAAGTTGCTTCTGTGCATGCAGTGAACAAATGGTGGAAGGGTTCATAGCGATTCTCTTCCTCGTTCCATTCAAAGAGCGGGTAGTCAACAATCCACAAGAAGTTATATTGAGTTTCATCAATAAGGTTAAGCTGTTTCCCAAGATGGAGGCGGAGATTACCCAGCGCATCCGCAACGATATTCGGTTTGTCAGCAACAAAGAACATGATGTCACCGGGCTTCGCACCCGTTCGCTCCTGCGCAGTTTCCAGTTGCTCTGTTGTGAAAAACTTAACGATACCAGAGGAAAATCCGTCTGGTGTGACTTTAACCCACGCTAAACCTTTCGCTCGGTAGATAGCGACAAACTTTGTTAGATCGTCGATGTCTTTTCGAGAGAAGTCTGCCCCGCCCGGCGCAGCAATCGCTTTGACCTGTCCACCTGTTTCCAAAGTTCGTGTGAATACCTGAAAATCACAGTCAGCCATGACATCCGAGACATCCGTTAGTTCCATACCGAACCGCGTATCGGGTTTGTCATTTCCGAAGCGTGCTATTGATTCGTGGTAGGGGAGCCGTAGGAACGGGATTTCGACAGGGATATTCCCAGCGTCCTCAAAGATGCGTTTCATCAGCCCTTCGGTTACCTCAAGTACATCGTCTACATCTGCGAATGACATCTCAAGGTCAAGTTGCGTGAACTCCAGCTGCCGATCAGCTCGGGTGTCCTCATCACGGAAGCATCGCGCGATTTGAAAATACCGATCAACACCACTCATCATGAGAATCTGCTTGAACTGTTGTGGCGATTGCGGGAGGGCATAGAATCTACCCGGATAATGACGACTCGGAACAAGGACATCGCGCGCGCCCTCAGGCGTACTGTTCATCAAGATAGGCGTTTCGATTTCGAGGAACCCCTGTTCGTTCATATAGTTACGCGCAGCGAGTGCCGCTTTATGCCGCATCGCCAACGTCTCTTGCATCTCAGGACGGCGTAAATCGATGAAGCGATACCGCATCCGAATGTCTTCCGCCACGTCAATCTCGTCTTCAACCGGGAACGGCGGTGTTTTGGCGGTATTCAAGACGCTGAGAGTGTCAACAGCGAGCTCGATCTCACCTGTGTCAAGCTCAGGATTGACAGTGCCTTGATAAATGCTAATACCGTTTTCTCCCGCTATATCTTCACTGGCGATGTGATATGTCCGATTATTTTCAGTATCGGTAAGCAGCCAGCGCACACTGGGTTCTCGTGTTGAGACTTCAATGTCATCGGAAAGGGTGTATTTCGGATCAGCATCCGAGAACAACGCCCGGAACGCTGGGGACAGATTGCCATCGGCAAGTTCTGTTTGGTAAGTACCATCTGTGTGGAAGAGGAGTTCACCCGGCTCGCGCTCACGGACGGTGCCGCTGACATGCAAAACATATTCGCTTCTGACCGCATCAGCGATAGCATGTGCTTTTTCGTCAATTTGCGGGTCAAAGACGACTTGTGTGATACCCGTTCTGTCGCGTAGATCTACGAAGATGACCCCACCGTGGTCTCGACGGCGTTTAACCCAGCCATTAAGACTCACTTGCGTACCCGTGTCTGCTAAACGTAGGTCACCGCAATAGTGGGTTCGTTTTAAAGAAGGTTCTTGGGACATGATGTGTCTATGGTAGTTAGTAGTTAGCAGTTAGCAGTTAAAACGTGTGGTAGCAAACAACATACGGGCTGCCACAAGCAAGTTACCGATAACTGATAGCCGGTAACCAATAACTATTCCTCCTATCTTAGTGATTTTCAGTTTTTAGTTGTTCAAGTTCATTTTGAATCTGTTGTTTAGCACTCTTTAGCGCATCAGGCTCTGGAGCGTTCAGAATTTTTTTATCGAGTGCTCTCAAAGCGTTATTGTAATTTTCAATCTGTTTTTCCGGTTGGTCCATCGCTGCGTAAACGTTTCCGAGGGTAAGGTAGGAACGCCATGAACTGGCATCTACAGCGATACCTTTCTTTGCATATTTTTCGGATTCATCTAAATTTCCCAACTGCAAGTGAAGCTGCGCCATTGCGGCAAAAATAGGCGCAGGCAAACGAGGTTCTTGCTGTTCCAACCGTTCGTAGGTGCGGAGTGCCTCTCTATAACGTTCTTGGCGTTCATATAAGGGACCCAAGAGTAAATAGACATCGGATCTGCTTGGATCGCCTCTGAGAAATTCCTCAAGTTCTCTTGTCGCTTTTCCGAGTTCACCCTGCATTTCATACACAGTCGCTAAATAGAGGTGTCCCTGTAGGTCGTCAGGATTCTGTGCCATTGCCTGCTGGACTTGTTGTTCAATCTGCCGGAGCTCTTCCTGTTCACCTTCGCGAATTAAGCCTGAAACGACTCCAAAGTTATAACGAATTGTTTCATCAAGCGGATTAAGTTCGACCGCTTGGTTCATGAGTTCTGCGGCATCTTGGTACTGTGCGCTCGCATAAGCGATCTGTCCACGGATTAATCTGTGTGTGGCTCTAAAGTAGGTATCAAGTTTTTCTCTAACGCTCTTCATCTCGGCGAGCGTTGAACCGTAGTTCGTGAGGTATGGGAGAACGCGTTCACGATACTCAACCATCCCTTTGACGTTCTGTGTCGTCGTGTCGGCGAGGTCAGCCCCGCGGAAGAATTCCAGTCGGGGTCGGTTGTCTGTGTGGACAGGTCCAACGCCTACGTATTTGCGGACCGTCTCCGGTCCCATCATAAATGAGTCAAGTAGCGACAGACCATCTAAGTCATCGGCAGCAAGTCCTTCACTTATACTCGCTATCTGTGCGCGTGCGATAAAGTTTTTGTAATCAATCTGCAGGGGTTCCTGTGTGCCGATGAGGATTACGAAGTCAGGCGTATATTTATACCAGAGCGTCGTATGTGGAAACACCTCAACGAAGGTACGGACAATCATCTTATAGTGTGTCTCAGGCAAGCGATGGAGCGGCACCCACTGACACATGATGCCGTCTTCGCTCAAAATGCGGCGGCACAAGCGGTAGAAGTCGGCGGTGTAGATATTGGAACTCCCTGCGCTGACCAGCGGATGGATGATCCCTGTGGAAATCATATCGTATTTCGTTTTTGTCATTAGGATATGATTGCGTCCATCGTTGATTTTATAATCAAACAGTGGGCTTTCAAACACGTTTCCATTGACGTGTGTGAAATGCTCCTGTGCCGCCGAAATCACGCCTTTGGAAAGTTCTATCGCGTCAACTCGGACCCCGTGTTGTGTGATTGAGTAGGAAGTTAGCCCCATACCGAATCCGACGACAAGTGCGCGTTTCGGACGTGGATGCAATAACAGCGGCAGATGTGCAATAACACGGTGCGATGGCGAGTCCCACCGCGAGGCATCTGCTGCCTGATTTGTATCCACATAGAGACGGTAGACACCTTCATCGTCTTTCAGCGTCGTTACCGTTGCGTCCACTTCCTCATTGTAATCGACGAGTGTATCGCCCGGACGCTGCGTCTTGAAAATCGCGCTCTTGAGGAAAAGCGGTTGATTCAGCGTAAGCAGCAGAATGACAGCCAACCCAGCGTTGAGAATCGGCATGCCTATGCTTACCCCCTGTAGCAATGCGCCGCTGGTTTTCGTCCGTTGCCCGCTTTTTAGTACAAGGAGACACCCGATACCTGTGTTCAACGCAACCATTAGCACGATACTCGGTCGGATACCCAAAAGCGGAATCAGGATAAATCCAGCACTAAATGCGCCGAAAATGCTTCCAACTGTATTAACGGCGTAGACATTGCCGATGCTTCTACCGAGTTGACGTTCGCTGCCGGTGTAGATTTTCGTCACAAGCGGAAAACTCGCACCCATCAAGAAGGTCGGAAGACACATCACAAGGAAACAGGAGAAGAACGCCCAAAATCTGCTGCTACCAAAGGTAGACTGGAAGGCACGCGTCATCCCGTACAACTCCTCAAACGCCGGCATGAGGATAAGTGCGAAAAGTCCGATGCCGAGCTGAACGACCCCGAAAACAGCGATAGGCTGTTTCATCCGGTCTACCCAACGTGCAAGCACGATACTTCCAAGTGCAATGCCGAAGAGAAATGCTGCCAGCATTGTCGCAAACGCATAGGTCGTACTGCCGAGGAAGAAGACCATAATACGCGTCCAGAGCACTTCGTAAGCCAAAGCACAGAACCCTGAGATACCTATTGCCCATAATACCAAATGGCTGTTAGGGCGTTCGCTACGCTCACTTTCAGCGTGTGGCAGTTGCGTCCTACTTTCTGACACAAGGCCTTCTGGCTGATTGCTGATTGCTGATTGCTGACTGCTGATATCTTCTGTTCCTGACACTCGCTGCGTCAACACCAACGCAATCGCTGCTACGGCGAAATTAATGGCGATACCGATACCGAGTGTCCATCGGATCCCGAACGCTTCGAGTAGGAAAAAGCCTGCTGCTACGGTTCCGATGACAGCACCGAATGTGTTGAGCGCATACAGCACCCCGATGTTCGTGCCGAGTTGTTCCAATCTTTTTACAAAGAATCGGGTTAGCACGGGGAGTGTGCCGCCCATCAGTGTTGAAGGAATCAATATCACTCCGCAGGTCAATACGAACCGGATCAACGAAAGCGTATAGAATTCGGATGTGACGTTGCGATGGATTAGCACATACAAGGCACCGAGCACCGATAAAATCAGTGGCCACACGAGGCAGAAGGCACCGATACCGGCTTCCAACAGGGCGTAAATCCGCAATGGAGACTGATCGCTTTCGTCAATTTTTCGACCGAAGTAGAAACTGCCGAGCGCGAGTCCCGCCATAAATGCTGTTAGGACGGTGCTGGTTGCGAAGACGGTACTTCCGAAAATGAGCGTGAGTTGCCGCATCCAGATGACTTGATAGATAAGTCCGCTGGCACCGGAAAAGATAAAGATGAGCCAAACGATGGGTTTGATGTGTCGCATTTTGAAGAATTATTAAAACAGGCAGACTATAGTGAGAACATCATTAATTCCGCCATTGTTTTTTATAGGCAAATTCAAGGATCGGGAAAAGGCTATCTAATGTTGCATCTTCTGGATAAATAGCATACGTCGCGTTTGGATAATAAGCTGCAAACTCATATCGGTTTCTAAATCCTTCTGCCTCTTCCTTTGTTATCCAAATACAAAATCGCGGTGCACCATAAAGGTTAACACCAAATATAGGTTTATTCCCAACGTAAAAGGCGCAGAAGTCTCTCCGAAATTTGAGAGTCAGAACCGAACCCCATTGCTTTTCTTGAATGAAATTCTGAAATTCTGCAACCCTTATATAAAATCTTACGACTTTATTTTTATAGCGGGTTTCATAGTATTCCCTACGCTCTTGGGGGACTAAATCCCTAATTTGTTCTGATGTCCACACAGCATTATTGTGTTGGTTAGAATTCACGCCTTCTTCCTCAGGAACACAATCAGGCTCCTGACCATGGGGCAGCCTCAACCTTTCTGAGTTCCATATTCTTTCAGCAATTCGCAGATAGAGTTTTTGGCACTTATCCAGATCTGCCTTCTTGAATTTACTATGTGGACAGAAGGAAATACTGCTATTTTCAATGAACTTCTTAAAACCAGGGTTGTTTTGGTAAGCTTTTTCATGAAGACTCTGGGCAAGTAAGTTCTCCTTGATGTAGTGCTCACACTTTTCATCGTATGGCAGATCACCATAACTAGCGTTGTTCTTCTTAGGCAGAAGGAGCAAACCACCAATACGGTTACGATATTCTCCAAACTCAAATTCATGTGAAAATTCATCTAAGTAACTTTCCGGATGATTTGCCCAGATATGCTCTATTTCATAACCATTGCTTCCGGTTTTTATATACTCTGGATAGAGCGAAGGTTGCCCCGATTGAACCTCTACATAGTCAATCATACGGGCAAGAATTAGATGAGTCTTACGTTTATTGCTACCGTGCCAACTAAATCCACTGTTATTGACAAAAGGTTCGGTTTCTGCTTGAAGTATTGTATATAATACATCCGCCAATCCATCACATCTACTGCCCCGAATCTTTGGTATAATTGAGCACATCAGGTCAACCATCTCTCTCTGAGCAGTGCTCTTGAAATTCCAAATGCGACGATGAATCAAAATATCAAGGAAGGTTGCCCCAATCCATATTTTGTTATGAATTTCTTCATCTGTATCGTTGATATGTAATAGGGACAATAAAACTGGGTACTGGAGTGTGAAACTGTTCTGGGCATTATAGTAAACAGGCTCAAATCTAGGAACAATCGACTTAGACGCTTCTCGCAAGCGGTAGTACCAACCACTATAAAACTTGAAGTCTCGTTCAATAAAATCTGTGAAGGCAGTGCTCGATATAAGACCTAGTTTACTGCCATAGTTACGAACCCAGCGATGAAATTCAGATCCGATCTGCTCAAAATCACTAACACTGCCAAGGTGCTGACTGCGGAGCCAGGCTTTAATTGCCTCTGAATCTTCCTCTTTACCTATAGTCTGTAGGGATTCCACCTGCTTTCGCCAAGTTATGATAGCGTGATTTCTACACTCGGAGTCCTCAATGTTTGATAGCAGATATCCTCGCAACATCGCAGTAGGGGTAAGTGATAGTTCCCGATCATTCATCGTTTCAAAGATCGTATAAGCACTGTCATCATCTTCAGTTGTTATTTCTACCAAGCAAACTTTTTCAAGCAACCAATCAATAAAATGCAAAAGTGCGTGATTGTTTGGGAGTTTAAAGTTATTTTTAATATCGTTATAGCGTAATTTAATGTTCCGAATGGACTCGGACTGACCTTTTATAGAAAAAAAATTATCATCAGAACGGAGACTATCCATAACAGATGCTCGCTCTGGAATATCAAGGTTATACGATTCTTTCCCGTAATTTTCCGAAAAAATCAGTGGAAACAGATGGCTTTTTTCACCTTCTTCCTCAAGCCATCGGTCCAGATAAATAAGAAGAAGAGTTAATGTTGTAAGCCGTTGTTGTCCATCAATAATGAACCGATTCCCATCCTTTTCATAAATAATAATCGATCCGAGGAAGTAATCAGTATAACCGTTTACTTTCTGACGAGTATCCTCGGGGTTGTAATTGCTTGAGAAGGCATCAGTGAGATCTCCAATCAACTCAGTCACATTTTCAGACTGCCAAACGTACTCGCGTTGGTAATAATCCAGATAGTATTTAGTGTTAGCCAACAATTCCCGAATTGTCTTAGTTCGGCTCTTAATTTTCGTCATCTAAGAAATCTCCTTTAACCTCGCTATGTTAAATCTCGTCATCATGACTATATAATACCTTAACTCATCCGAAAATTCAACTGGAATCTTCTGTCTGGATATGTAGTATTTTGTCAAAAGATAGAATCTCTCTGAGGGGTAGGAAGGAAATCCAAAACCTAATCTTACACACTCCGATCTGCTATACATATATTACCCTTCCACCAGCAAAATTCTCCTTGCTCCAGCGGAGCAACATGTCTATAGAAAAATATCCAAAGCCCCGCACTCCAGCGGAGTGCTATGTTTATTGATAGAATATATCATTTTTCACGTGAAGAATCAGTAACCGGATCAAAAACATACTTCTCATCATACACAACCCCAAAACGATCTAAAAACGCGAGATATTCCTCACGGAAACTCCGACGCGAATGATGCGTTTCTTGATCCTCAACTGATATTTCTCAAAAGTGATTGTAAAGCAGTGCTTATCAGGGTTCCTTTGAT
>JAPPII010000006.1 GCA_028820845.1 Candidatus Poribacteria bacterium | reverse complement strand
TGGCGGAAACACGCAAAGACCGCATGAGTATCTTGACAAAATATTTACACACCCGGTCATGTCTGCAGGATGTTTCATCAAAGCCGTGAAAGGCAGCAAGCCAACAGCCTCCGGGTCTAAAAACGCTTCACCCGCTAACTCATACACCCGAATCACATTATACTGAAACCAACCACCCCCGCGTTGCTCATTGCCATACCTATAGAAACCCGGATCCCTTCGTCCCGCAGGGGGACGGAAATACAACACCGTGGAATAGACGTTCTTCTTATGCTCAAGGGACAGGACGCTCGAATATGCCAACATCCGTAACGGCATCGGCTGATGGGTACTGTCGTCGGTTTGCGCTTCTATATGCAGGATCGCCTCCTCATCGGGCAGCCGAACAGGAAACGTCATATCGCTGTGATGCATTCGAACCGTGATGTGCTCTGTGTTCAGTGGCTCTCCGACTTCTACCTCAGGTGTCTTGAGGGCTAACGCTGCTAATGAACCTGGAAACCCCTTGGTAACGTGCTTGAAGACTTCATCATAGTAGGGCATACAAGTATTATACATGACGGTCAGAAAAATAGCAAACCGAAAAATAGATAGCCCCTCTGGATGCCCGAATTTATTCGGGACAGCACACTTTATCCCAACAAGTTGGGGACCTTGGATACGCAAACTAACAGTTTGCGGTACGGGAAATGTTGTAGCATAACCTAATCAACGGTATGAAGTCCGTATGGACTTCACCGAGGTTGTGCAGATGAAGGCGCAAACTAACAGTTTGCGGTACGGTTATCACAGAAATCAAATAATCACAAAAATCACAGTTCAGACAATTAACCCAAAACTCCCCAACATCGCGCGTTTTTCGCATAAAATAGCCTAAAAACACAAAAAATATAAAATTTTGCGAAAAAATACGAAAAAATGCTAAATTTCAGGATAAATTACTGATTTTTTTGTAATTTTTCTTGATTTTTTTTGTATTATCGCGTATAATTAACCTAAATGAAGTTGGGAGGTTCAATTTCTTAAGTCAGCATAGGAGAAATTTTCACAGGGTACAGCAATTCAATCAGAAATTACGCAATGTTTCAATGCCAATGATTCGGGAGTGCGGTGCTGGCGGAAAATTCTATCTGGACAGACTTCAAGAATGAACCCGTCGCCATATATACATAATATATAAGGTGACAAAACAACTTCACAATACTGCTGAGGTGGAAGCCTCGGCAGAAGGTTAGGTTCAAACGGAAGAATTCGTATACGAATCCCTGGATACGTGTTCTTATTTTTGTGAAAAGATAAAGAGTTAAAGAAAGAGTTTATTTAATTTAGGAGGAAAATAACGTGCAAATTTTGTCAAAATTGACATTTTCCTTAGTTTTGTTTTAATGTTGGCACTCGTTGCTGGCCCAGCATTCGCCTAACAGACAGCTATCAGTCAGACCCTCAACCTTGATACTGATGGTACTAGTAGTCTGTCACATCTAAAGTGAAGGATATAGTTTCTTGAGTTTGATGCGTGCGTCGTCGGTCGTAAACTGCCACTTTACAGTCGCACCTTGCTGATTTCTTCGGCTTTGCCATGTCTGGATCTCCTGTTTTAAGGTAGTTTGGTCGGCTATTCGTCTACAAAGGCACTCTCGAGAGAGCACGGAGAGTTCAATCTCCGCCATGTTTAGCCAACTCCCAGGCTTGGGTGTATAGTGGAACTCAATCTTTTCAGCGATCTGCCGGGCTTCATCGGGAGGAAACGCTTTATACAACGAAGCCGGTTTATGCGTATTCAGATCGTCGCAAACCAGCAGAATCTTTGTAGCATTTGGAAAATGCAGCTCCACTAAGTCTCGGCAGATATGTGCGAAATCAATGCTCGTGCGTTGGTCGGTGACTTCGACATGCCGAAACCCCAAAAGGGGTGCGAAAATCATAAACAGATTGCTCACGCCATTGCGCTCGTATTCGGCATCATATCGACTCGGTAAACCTTTGACGACACCCAGAGGCGGTCGAACTTCTTTGATATGTTGTTTGCTTGTTTCATCAACACAAACCAAAGGATATGCCCTGGCTTCGGGACGCTGATAAAGGTCTAAGACGTTTTCCATCGCAGCGACGAACGCCGCTGAGGCTTTCGGGGGAATACACCATTGCTGCTTTAACCAAGGTCTCAGTGCGTTTTTTTCAGCGTCCGTCTTATCGTTTCATGAGAAACGCTTGAAAAATGGTTCAACTCTACCATTTTCTCTGCTAAGAGACGCAGCGTCCATCTTGAGAAACCCTCCGGGGCTGGCGAACAGGCTAAAGCGATCAGATGTGCTTCTTTTTCGCCATCAAACTTTTGCGGTCTCGATGGTTTTGAACGCTTTTTAGGGGTCAGTGCAGCCGTCAGCCCTTCAAGTGCGAAGGTTTTACGAGTTCTCTCAAGGGTAGGTATGGAGACTTCAACGGCTTCCTTTATCTCCTTATCAGCGTAGGCGGGACCCAACTCGCCTTCATCGGCTTTCAATAAGATCCTGGCACGCGTGAGTTTTCGGGCAGACTCGGTGCCGGAAGCGATCAGATCAAGGAGAGACTCGCGTTGGCTCCGGTCAAGTACAATGGGATATCGTTTCGCTGGCATTACAGACTCCAAGTTATCGGATGTATTTGCTTGACTCGAAGCATACCAGATCTCATATTAACTATCAAACTAATTGTGACAGACTACTAGTAGTCTGTCACATCTAAACTGACAGGTCGTTCGTAGTAGGGCAATTCATTGCCCGTTTCTGACGTGCGATAAATCGCACTACTACGAACTGGGGTTTCCCATCATTTGAAAGTTGACAGAACACTAGTAGTCTGTCAATGTTGAGTTTTAGGATATAATCTTTTGAGTTTGATGCGTG
>JAPPII010000005.1 GCA_028820845.1 Candidatus Poribacteria bacterium | reverse complement strand
ATCAAAGGAACCCTGATAAGCACTGCTTTACAATCACTTTTGAGAAATATCAGTTAGCTTTATTAACACTCAACTTTAGCGTAGACCATTCCTTCAGTTTCAAAGGCGGTTTCTTCTTCATTCCGAAGGAATCAAATATCTTACCTGGTAACTTACCCCCGAAACAGTGAACGTTAGATCCATGCTCAAGGGACAAGACGCCAATCATACATAGCAGCCCCCAATTTTTCATGATCCGTGCAGCGACGACAAACGATCCGGGACCATGTTCTTCACGTGGCATAACATCAAATTCGATTTCATAATCTTCCCAGGTCTCATCCCCAATTATCAGTAACTGAGGCATACGTGGCCCAATTTCGTCTTTCACCGTAGCTTCCATCTCTCCATCAAGGGTTTCCCAGGAACCGGGCGCGATTTTAACATCAAACGCGTTAAGTTCTCGCCAGTCCTCCAAGTTTTCATCGTCAAAAGTTTCCACAAATGTCCCTGCCCAAGCGGGAAAAGCAAAAAGAAAAAGAATCCATCCAGCAGTAGTTGAGTTCATGACAACACTCCTTTCAGCAGAGCTGCTCAAATATCTGTTACTTTTTCTGTTTCAGAAATTCAATGTTTACTGATAATGTCCCGCAGCGCGTTCAAAACTTTGGTTAAATATTCGAGTGCGATTGGCACCCATCCACGTTCACACAGGCACCCGTTACAAGACTCGCCCGTTCCGATGAGAGGAAAACGACGACATTCGCAACCTCTTCCGGTTTTCCAAATCTACCGAGGGGCATATCGCTTTTCACAAAAACCTCCATCGCTTCTGGATCGGCTGCGATCCGGCGCGCCCAACCGCCACCGGGAAAGAGTATGGAACCTGGGGCAACGCTATTCACGCGGATATTGTCGGGTGCGAGCTCTTTCGCCAACGATTTTGTCATGCTAATTTCGGCGGCTTTCGCGGCATTATACGTAATGTGTCCACCGCCTTCTCTGCCGTAGATGGAGGTAATCATCAGAATTGCGCCACCGCCTTGTTTTTTCATTTCAGGGATGACGCGTCGGTTCACGCGTGCCGCAGAAACCAGATTCAGATCGAGGATCTCGTGCCATTCGGTATCCGAAATATCTTCCAACGGGGTCCATCGACTCCCACCGACGTTGTTCACAACGACATCAATCCTGCCGTAAGTCTCCACCGTTTCCGATATAAACGCCTCAACTTGACCTGTATCTGTGACATCCGTGCGTTTAGCAAAGACGTGCGCGCCTTTTGCGGTGAGTTCGGCTGTTACGCTTTGGAGTGTATCTTCAGTCCTGCCACAGATGCTCAGACGTGCGCCCTCATCGGCGAACCCGTGTGCAATTGCCTGTCCGATCCCACGACTTGCCCCTGTTACAACGACGACTTTGTCTTTTAATCCTAAGTTCATTAGAGTCCCTTGTTTTTTGTCCGTAATATATTGACTTGAAAGCGACCTTTCATGAGGTACATTGTTTTCATTATAGTTGAGTCCTTTTGGAATGTCAACGGGATAGTTTTCAGTGGTAGGGCAGGATTGGGAAATATCGCGCACAAACTAAAAGTTTATGCTACAGAGCAGTCCTTCTCATGATAGTGCGTCAAAAACTTTACACACCCCTTGACAATATAAAAAGATTGTGGTAAAATATATTACATCAAGTGTATTAGAAAGATTCTGCCTGAACTGAAAGATAGGAAAAGAATTTATGGCGTACTATATCACTGAGGAGTGTATCGGATGCATGGCATGTTTAACCAATTGTCCCGTTGACGCAATCACGGGGGATAGGAACATGTTGCACATCATCGATCCAAACATTTGTATTGACTGCAGCGCGTGTGGGATGGTCTGCCCTGTTGAAGCAATCCGAGACCAGTTCGGCGAAGTGTGTAAATTCATCCGTCGTCCGACGCACCGTCCCATCGCTGTAATCTACGAAGAGCTCTGTTCGGGGTGCGATTTCTGCGTCCATATCTGTCCATGGGATTGCCTTGAACTCAAGGACCCGGAGACAGGGGAACATGCTGAAAGCTTCTTCGGTATCTGTGAATTGGTTAAACCGAAGGATTGTGTCGGCTGCAAGTTGTGCGAAGAGGTCTGTATCAAGGACGCTATCCGTATCGAATCACCCGTGCTTGTGGAACTTGCGGAAGCTGCAGACTAATTTTTTAACGATTATGTCTGGGCGGGGAAAATGGCGAATACACACCTTTATAAACCGAACCTCGTTATCGTCATCTCCGGACCGTCTGGATCAGGGAAAAGCACCGTCATCGATGCCCTTTGTGAAGCCGACCCAACATTAAAACTATCCGTTTCCGCAACAACACGCAACCCACGTCGTGGCGAAGTAGATGGTGTCGATTATCATTTCCTATCGAAAGCAGAATTTGAAGAACACATCCAACAGGGGAGCTTCTTAGAGTGGGCGGAATACGGAGACAATCTCTACGGCACGCTCAAGTCTGAAATCGTCGCAGCACGCGAAGCCGGGAAAGACGCTGTTTTAGAGATTGAGGTAAAAGGTTCCCTGCAAATTCGATCGCAAGCGCAAGACCTTGCTCCTGCAAGAAATGTCCTCATCTTTATCATACCGTCCTCTTTCGCTATCTTAGAGAAACGCCTCCGCCGCAGACAAACAGAATCTGAGAAGGAATTGGAACAACGTTTGGACATCGCGAAGTCCGAAGTCCTTCAAATTCAACACTACGACTACTGGGTTAGCAACCCCCAAGGAAAAATCCAGCGAGCCGTTGCCCAGATTCAGGCTATCATTACCGCCGAACGCTCCCGTATTGATGATGAATTGATAGAGATAATTAATCCGTTATTCGGTGTTAACAGTGTGGATTAAATCCAGTCGAAATTAACCGAGAACCCGATTTTGACAACGGAAAAATCGGAGCAGAAACCCAATAGTAAAAAAAATGGAATTCAGAGATCGGACTATCATCTTAGGTGTCACAGGTGGTATCGCCATCCATAAATCGCTTGATGTCGCGAGCCAACTCGTCAAAAGCGGTGCTTCCGTTCACGTCGTGATGACAGAGAACGCCACCCGTCTTGTCCAACCTCTACAATTCCAAGTTATCTCGCGGAATCCGGTACTCTTGGACCTATTTGACACAGGTACAGATTGGAAACCGCCGCATATTGATCTCGCCGACCGCGCCGATTTACTCATGATTGTCCCCGCAACGGCGAATATTATCGGTAAACTCGCAAACGGCATCGCTGACGATGCCCTCTCCACCGTCGCCGTGTCCGTTCACTGTCCAGTCCTCCTTGCGCCTGCAATGAACGGACACATGTATCAGAATCCGTTCGTCCAACGCAACATTGACACCCTGAAAACACACGGTTACCATTTCATTGAACCCGCAAGCGGTGATTTGGCATGCGGTTATGAAGGTGTTGGACGTTTGAACACTGTAGAGGCAATCTTGGAAGGCATAAGCGGTATTTTGAAGCGTCGCGATTCGGAGATTGCCCCTACAGTGAGACCACAGGATTTACAAGGTAAACGTGTCCTCGTCACAGCAGGGGCGACGCGCGAGTATATTGATCCCGTCCGATTTATTACAAACCGTTCCAGCGGTAAGATGGGGTACGCCATCGCTGAAGCAGCAGCACACCGCGGCGCGGAAGTCCGACTCATCAGCGGAGCTGCTACGCTTCCTCCACCGACCCACATCAAAACGCAACATGTCGAAACAACAATTCAGATGTACAATGAAGTGCTGCAAGCATTCGATGAAACAGACATTGTCATTATGGCGGCTGCGCCTGCTGATTATCGCCCACGCGAATTCACACCCCATAAAATCAAAAAGACCACCGATCCGCTAACACTTCCGCTTGAAAGGAATCCAGACATAGCGGAGGCACTTGGTAAACAGAAGACACATCAAATCCTCGTCTGTTTTGCTGCAGAAACGGATGATCTTCTCGAGAATGCTAAAAAGAAGTTGATTCGTAAGAATTGCGATCTCATCGTTGCGAACGATATTCTTGCGGAAGGGGCTGGATTCCAATCCGATACGAACATCGTCACCCTGCTGGATCGAAATGGGACCTGTGAACAACTGCCACGTGCCCCCAAACGCGACATAGCGGATGAGATTCTGACTAAGGTCGTTGCTATACAAAATAGTCGAAAATAAAGATGAATTCACAACAGATCCGTGATTTCTTTGCCTTCAATCACGCCCGCCCCAAAAAGCAATTAGGACAAAATTTTCTCGTTAACCCAGAGGTTCTCAATATTATTCTTGAAGCCGGAGAAGTCACAGATTGTGATACCGTCATAGAGATCGGTGCCGGATTAGGGTATCTCACTGATGCCTTGGCGCGACGTGCCAAACGCGTCGTTGCTGTGGAAGTGGACGAGTTATTATACAATGCCTTAACGGCACAATTCGCAATAGATTCACACGTCCAACCCCTCAATATAGATGTCCTCAAACTAGAACTTAACGCACTACTCGAATCCGAGAATACATCACACATCTACAAAGTCATCGCGAATCTGCCTTACAGTATCACAACACCGATCTTGTGGAAACTTCTCGCGCATCAGAAACAGATTCATAGCTGCGTCCTAATGATGCAGAAGGAGGTTGCGGAAAGGATTGTTGCTGGACCGGGAGGAAAGGACTACGGTGCATTGACGATTGGTATCACTTATCACGCCGAACCGACGCTAATAGCCACACTGTCGCCAGAGAACTTTTACCCATCGCCAAAGGTAGACTCTGCTCTCTTAAAACTGACGATGCGCGAAAGTCCAAAGGTTAGCGTTGAAGATGAAGTATTGTTTTTTAAAATAGTGCGAACAGCGTTCAGGACGCGTCGGAAGATGTTAAAAAATGCTTTAATCAGGGGTAGATTCGCTTCAGCAGAGAGACTGGCAGCTGCGTTTGAGGAAACTGGTATAGCCCCAGAACGGCGCGCTGAAACATTGGACATCACGGAATACGCAGCCCTCACCAATTTTTTCTCTCAGAATCATTAGCAATTCGCGAATCGCGGTTCGCTAATGGCATCACAAACGGATGTCTATTTCCAGAAGCTGCCAATACACAATCTTCCAATCTCGTCCTTCACGGCGGAACTCAAATTTAGAACCGGCTTTAATTTCTCTCAAGTCTTCTTCTTCCCCTTTTCTGGCGTTCACATCAAGCCGAAGGGTTACTGCCGCTTTTCTGGCATGCGTCACATCCATCTCCATATCCTTGAACAGGAATTCAAGAAAGGTGTACTCATCAAAGAGCTGAGTTATCGCGGGATTGACATCTGCGTAATTTTCAGGGATAATGCCTGATGCCACACCGAAGAGGGTCGCGTCATCGTCCGCAGCGACATAGGTTTCTGAAAAGAGTCTCTCAACCGCTTCAATATTTTCTACGTCCACAGACTCAAGGAGATCCGAAAAATTTTCAAAAAATTCCTGTATTTCCAGCACTGGGTCCTTTAAGGGTGTTAACGGGATATTTATAACTAAACGTTGTTGGTTGAGCGCAAAGGGCTGACCATGATATTCGTAATCTGGATCCCTTACAATCAGGTTATAGGTATCGCCGTAAAGAACATCTTGAAAAGAATAAACCCCATCTACACCGGTTTCAACCTCTCGACCCATTAGGATCACCATTGACCCAGGAATAGGATTTCCTGTCCCAGCGTCAGTGACGGTTCCAGAGATTGTGCCGTATTGAAGCACTACCGGTTCTTCAGGTGCCGGTTCAGGTTCGAGCGGATCTTCTGCTTCATTGCATGCGAAGACGGATATTAACAGTAAAAGAAACAAGATAGTATTTTTGGGTGTCATCGTCTTTTTATGATCCTTTTTTGTACTTTTTCTAATCTTCTTACCTACAATCAATTGAAAAATTTACCAAGTGTTTGTTGACTCGGTGGTTTTGTGAACAGAGAAACGACTATTAGTACACAAGATGAAACAACAATCAGAATCGCAACGGGCATAATCCCGGTCCCACCGACAGTATACCCAGGGGTCTGCCAATTTCGGAGAAAGAAATAGAGCCACAAAAAAATAACACTTATGATTGCAGCGAACGCGCCGTGCTTTGTGCTACGTCGCCAGAAGAGTGCCGCGACGACAATCGGAAAAAGCCCGGAAAATCCGGTAAACGACCAAACAGCGAGCCTGAAAATGCTCGGTGTCGCAACAAGCGATATAAGATAGGTGATGCAGAGTACACCCATTACGAACAACCGTCCGACCCACACCCGCTGGTTCTCCGAAAACGCCTCTCCACGATAATGTTCAACAATATCGTGTGTAAACATACTCCCAACAGCAAGCGACTGCGAATCCAGTGAGGACATAATTGCGGCGAAAACGCCTGCCCCTAAAAACCCAGCTAAGATTCCAGGTGCGTGTATACCAATCATCTGAATTAGCACGTTGTTTGCCTGCGAACCTTGTAAATCCGGAACATCAACATTCCCTAATATGCCGAGTAGCACACTCGGGATCCAAACAATAGCAATACACACAGGATACAAGATAATCGCATAGCGGAACGTTCCAACCTCCTTCGCTGTCAGGAAATGTGAAAAGATATGCGGAAACATACCTACACACAGCGGCATACAGATATAAGTCAAGAGTTCCAAGGGTTTAATATGTTCTGCTTGCATGAGCAAACCTGCGTCCACTTTAGAAATAGCACTTGAAAACCCGCCCATCCGATTCACAATGATAAAGAAGGTAATGCCGCCGAGGACCATGAAAACAAGCGTTTGAAAAGTGTTCACCCAAGCAGTGCCTCGCATGCCGCTGTAGGTAACATAACTGAGGACAACAAGACTAATGAGTAAGCCACCGACCCACTGCGGAATTTTACCATCTGTCAGTGTCGCTAACGTTCCACCACCCCCCATGACTCCGATAAGCAGATAGGGAATAAGCAGTAACACAAGCACGATGAAAAGCAGGAGTCCTAAGCCTCCAGATTCCCACCTGTCCCGGAAGTACTGCGCCTGTGTCACATAGCCAAACCGCTTTCCCAGTCGCCAGAGACGCGTCCCAATAAAGAGGAATACACACGGAGCGACTATTGCGGTAGACGAAGCCATCAGTGCAAAAACGCCGATCCCCCTGTGATAGGCTTCACCCGATGCCCCGAGGATCGAGAACGCCGTCATATTCGTGCCGAAAAGGGTCATCAACAGGACAAACCAATTGATTGTCCGACTCGCGACAAAGTAGTCTTCCCCCGTATTGCGAAAAAGTTTATGGCTCAGCGCACCGAGAACAAGTACCACAAGAAGGTAAATAAAGATAACAGCAATGCTCATCGCTCGCTCCAATCTCCATTACCTTTGACGAAGATAGCCATGAGCAGGGTTACCACGAGGCAGAACCCGATATGATACAGCAGCCCAATTGGCAGTCCTAAAACGAGTTGCGGCGTTTTCCAGAACCAGAAATCGTTATGAAGAAAAAATAATAAGGCAATCAAGCAGTAAAACAACCATTTAGTTCGATGTTTCATGGCGTATCTCCTTCCTCTGCCAATTATAGTAGAAAACAGCAGCACTTGCAACAACTACTATGCCGTGAAT
Organism: Candidatus Poribacteria bacterium; assembly: GCA_028820845.1. NCBI lineage: Bacteria > Candidatus Poribacteria > Candidatus Poribacteria bacterium. The sequence continues at coordinate 46,394 of JAPPII010000005.1, read as the reverse complement.
CCAAGCGAATTGGATACTTATAGGTGCAAAAAAGAGAATTGCTGCGGCGATAAATAGTATACCACGCCCGGATAGTGACAATCTACTAAACAGGTAGCCAGCGATGGCTGCTGCAAGGATAACCGTCCCTACGAACGTTAGAGAAAACGTCCCTAAAACTGTCCACACTTCTGGAGCCCCACCGTCGGGATGTAGCCAGAGCAGTGCCGGTCGCAGCACGAAGGCATAAGGCAAGGCAAAACCGACAAGGGCAAACCTAAACGCTGTGAACGCGGTTGCCATTACTCCAGAACCGGCGATTGCAGACGCAGCATACGCCGCCAAGGCAACCGGCGGGGTCACCATCGACATCATCCCGAAATAGAAGATAAAAAAGTGCGCCGCAAGTGGAACAACCCCTAAATCCAGAAGTACAGGCCCCACTAAAATAGCCATCAGCAAATAACAGACCGATGAAGGCAACCCCATGCCGAGAATAATTGTCGAAATCATCAGAAAGAAGAGTGCCAACATCAGATTCGTCGCTGCAAGGGGTAAGAGTGTTGACGGCAACTTGCCACCGATGCCGGTTAACGTCACCACGCCTAAAATGATACCGACACACGCAGCGGCAGCAATCAACGACACACCACTCTGTGCTGCTCGCTTACAAGGCGAAACCAAAAAGTCTACTGCCTTCGGTAAATCCGAGATTCCGATACGAGTCTGCGCTGTAGAATCTCGTTTAGCGATCCTCTGTCCCAAGAAATTCAGCAGACTTATAGCAACGACGACCAGCAAACTCCAGCTCACTGCGCGAAACGCCGTGGCACCCATCAATAGGAACCCAATCAGCGTAACGAAAGCAGCAAGGAAAATGCCACCTTGCACGGTCACAATCTTTCGGCGTTCTGTCTCTTGCTCGCCGCTATTTACCTCGTCCGGTTCGGAGCCCCAAGCCTCTTCCACAGTGTGTCTGCTATTCTTTGCAGCGAAGTGTACCATACACAGCATTCCTGTATAGTAGAGGATTGCCGGTAGCAGCGCTGCCTTGATAATCTCTAAATAGGTAACAGCAGGTTCCACGATTTCCAGCATCATATACGCCGCTGCACCCATGATAGGTGGGACCAATGCGCCACCGGAACTCGCCGCGGCTTCAATCCCCCCTGCCATTGCCGGTTGAAATCCAGAGCGCGTCATCAATGGAATTGTAAACGTGCCGGTCGTTGCTGTATTCGCGACAGCGGAACCCGATAGCGAACCCATCATACCGCTACTCAGCACGGCGACCTTCGCAGGTGCTCCCACGCTCGAACCGAACATCCGCCTCGCCAAATTCAGCACATAACCGGTCGCGCCTGTCCGCTCCAGCAATGTGCCAAACAACACAAAGAGGAACACATACGTAAACATCACCCGAAGCGCGATGCCAAACGCGCCTTGACTGTGTAAAAACGTCTGACTGATGATACGTTGAACAGAATACCCACGATGTGGGAACAGCCAATCCGGCATAAACTGCCCAAAACCGGCATAGAGCAGAAATGTGAGAGAGAGTAGCGGAAGCGTCATACCGATAGAACGGCGCGTGGCTTCTAAGATTAAGACGAGCCCGACTCCACCGATGATGTAATCCAGTTGCAACTCCGCGCCTGCCCGTTCACCGAGCGGTTTACTATCTAACCAGAACCCCTGAAAAACCGGCTCTGTCTGAATCACAACGTAGCCGAAGCAGACAATTATGCCTCCAATCAGCACGACATCAAGCAGTCGGAAAACGCGGCGGTTAGCAAACCGCTGATGAATGGGGTAATTTAAAAATACCACTATCAACCCAAACATCGCGAAGAGTGCCAACTCGGTTTGTGGTGCGAGCTGCGGATAGTTGACCTCGGCTAAGATAAAGAGGCATAGCAGCACAGAAACTGTCAGAAAGATTTTACCTTTCAAATTTTTTCCAATAGATTGAGTGAGTCTGTTTTTTGGCAGGTACTCACTCTATCTCCTGCAAACACGGTGCGGTTAGATGAAGTTTAAGAAAATATTTCGGTAATTTGGCGAGGTTAGGAAACCTCGCTAGCGGGGATGACACCTGCCTCGTGCGGATAAGAAATTACCGACATTAACAAATTAATCTTCATGAAACCGCACCTAACGGGTTTAGGTACCCCACGATTCAAGTCCGAGGAGTTTTTCCCCTAAAGGTGTTAACTCGGCTGTTTTTCCGTGGTAATGCTCCTTCTCTTTCGTCTCTCTGCCAAGACCTGTCAACCGTTCGCGCCACCCTTTAATCCTGGATTCAGCGTTGCCGTTCGCGGGTGCGGGGGACATCGTGATGTATTGTGCCATCCGAGGACGGAGAGCAGAGTTTGGACTACTTCCGTGTGGTAGCGCGCTGTGCCAGATCACAAGATCCCCGGCTTTCCCCGCAATTGGAAACGCCTCGGGTTGGAATTCTTCCCGTACGACCTCCCGTGGGTTGGCATCGTCAGGTAGGTCGTTCAACCATCCCTCCAATTTTCGGTGGAATCCCGGGATACAGGTAAATGCCCCCTGATTGCCGGGTGTATCCGCCAGATACAAAACGCCTTGCACCTTTAAAGTCACGGGCATATTGTCGAGCGACATATCCCAATGTAGATAGGGACCCGGGAACTTGTAATCTGAACGTTCAGGCGGATTCATGCTTGCGCGATCAAAACTCACCCAAAGTTTCTCCGTTCCCCAAATCTCCGAGAATGCCTGATGTACGCGAGGGTATTGACGATTGTTCCACAACGCTTGGTGCTGATAAATTTCTACCATGATACCCCGTCGCGGTGGGTCGGGATACCAACTGTTGGGGTCGTCGCGATCCATCTCAAGAAAATCCCAGACGGCTTGTTCGGCAGCGCGGCAGTTCTCAAGTGGCACTGCCTCTGGTACCACAACATAGCCGTGTTCTTCCCAAAATTCTAAGGCTTCTGCGTCAAAAACTGGCATGAGTTTCTCCTTACCCATCTGCTGAGTTTCAAACTGTTCTACGAACAGAGAAACGGTTGATTGCCTGAAAATTAATGTGGTGTTAAGAGCATACCATAAAACATTCAGAGAATCAATTTTTTTTACTTACACACAGAATTGTTTGCAGTGGTAAAGATGTATAAATTCGGAAGCGTTTGTTGGGAAGGACCGGCGAGGTTAGGAAACCCCGCCTATCGAAGAGAATTGAATGATCCAATTGGCATACATAAGATCAAGAACTAACGACATATCTCACACGGATGCAATACAAACTATTTGGTCGAAATAGTGATCTGCGTATGAGTGCCTACCTTTTCTTTCTTAACCTCAATGCCTAAACTTTGGAGGTACTCTATATCCTCAGGTTTTATTCTCTTTAAAGCATCAACCCCGCCTTTTGATTGCTGCCACTTATAATAATCAATCGTTTTGCGGGTTGATTCAGACGGAAATAAATAGTGTTGTGCTTTTAACCCAATGATCTTTTCTTCAAGAGTTAAAGGAATGTTATTTGCAAACTTTCGCTCGTACTCCATAACCGTATGAACTTGTGGAATATCTCCAAACTTTTCAAGAAGTTGATTATATTCAGCGGAGTAGAGTTCATCAGGATCCATTGTTTCTGGATCACCTATCCAGGTGCCGCGCTTTTTTGCTTGATCTTCTTTAAGAAGATTCCCCCAGGGATCGGTTATAGGCAAGTGTTCATGCGGGTGTTCAACATCGGTACGCCAATCGTAATCGCTTATTCCTTTCTCACGGACAACGCTTCCTTCCTGCTCCAGATCGGATCCTTCCGTTTTTGACGAAGTTGTAGTTTTTTGTATGTTTGGCATCGTAGTTTCTTCTAAATTTTGATGCACTGGCCTATTGTTAATCGGTTGTTCTACAAGAACAGGCGGTTGTGGGAGGTTGTTAACAAAATTTCGCTTGTCAATCTCTATATAGAGGTAAAATGACCCGAGCAGCGCAAAAAAGATGGCGAGGGAAATAATTTTTTTCATCTGGGATTTCCTCAAATTGGAAGATGACCTGCCTGATCAAAAACAAAAGGATCAAAGCAGGTCTTGTTTAATTCTATTTTAACGGAACGCAGAACTAAGAATCACAATCGCTGCAACTGGTGTAGACATTTTGTGTTCTCGACTCGCGCCGATAAATGAGATCAACAGTATGCTGTTCATCATCTACCGGATGGTCGTACTGAGCACTTTGCACCGTATAACTACGAGAACCACAATATGTACGCGGATAACCTATGAGATAACATTTCTCATATATTTCTGTGATAACTACGGCACTTGGGAGTGCTTGAGCGTTCGGAATGAATGGTGTAAATGTCATGAATCCCACAGACATGACACAAATAATAGCAATCGTCTGGCACAAAGACATCCTCATTGCTTTTCTCCTTTTGTGAAGGTGCTATTTTTATGGTAGTAATGATGAAGCGTTAAAAAACTCGCTGAACAGCATTACATCACCCATAAATCTTAGGACTTACGCAATTTTGACCGTAGCGTGCTTTGTAAGATAGAAATTCCTGAAAAACAGAGGCATTTTGGAGGCACAACCTAACAGGTTTGCGGCGTACTCGACCAGATGCGACGTGCATCATGCTACAAAAGAGCATTCTGCGTAAGTCCTGAATCTTTTAAAATCATATTAAAGTTTGGGCAATTTCGGTCAGATTTAAAATTGTCCAAACTTTAGTAGAGTCATAACAGAAAAAGGGAAAAAAAATCAAGCAAAAAATTTAGGTAAATTTTCGTTAAATTTGGCACATACGGCTATGGAATTTGTAAAAGTTGTTCAAAACTTAGCACACTTAAGTAATATCCCAAATTTTGTTGCTATCAATTTGGGTTTGTGCTAAAGTATGAACACTTTCAAGCGGACACAATTTCGCGAATATTGAGACAAAGGAGAAAGTCCCAATGCTTAAAGCAGGATTTATCGGTGCAGGGGGACGTAGCCAAGGCGCGCATTATCCAAATGTCAATCGCCTTGAGGATGATGTTGAAATGCTCGCTGCGTGCGAATTAGATGAGGAAAAACTCGCACAAGTCGCACAGAAATATGAGTTCCCACACACTTTCACTGATCACAGGAAAATGTTAGACACACAAGACTTAGACATCGTTTACTGTGTGATGAACGAAAAGTGGATTTTACAACCCGCCTTGGATTGCCTCAACGCGGGCAAGCATCTGTTTATTGAGAAACCTCCGGGTGCGAATAGTGACGAAACACAGCAATTGCTCGAAGCAGCAGTTGCCAACGACGTTTACTGTATGGTGGGATTCCAGCGGAGATATGCCGCTGTTACACGCGAGGCGATGCGGCGCGTTGGAGAAAAGGGACCTGTTACATTAGCCATCACTACCTTTAACAAGCAGATGATCGGGCAAAATCGAGAATTTACAACTACCCTTTGGAACGATGTCTGCCATGTCGTCGATCTGCTCCGATATATGGCAGGTGGTGAGCCGGTGGAAGTCACGGCGCATCGCGATACGTTTGCTGCAGAACAGCGTAACTTCTACACCGCCTTTGTCCGTTTTGATAACAATGTCACAGGTGTCCTCTTCGGGAGTCGTGCGTCGGGTGGTCGCGTGCTGCGCTCCGAATTGCACGGTGTCGGCATCGGTTGTTACATGAAAATCCCCGAAGAAATCGAAATTTACGAGGACAACGACAGAAGTGTTATGGGAGGTTGGGAAGTCGACGGTGTAGATCAGCGCGACTCAGCGAGTTATGAAGGCGTGCTAACGATGCATCGCCACTTCGTCGATTGTGTTCGCAACCGGCAAGTTCCGCTCACAGACCTCCGTGATGTTATTCACTCTATCCGCTTCGTTGACCAGATAGAAGGTCCCCTACCAGATTAACTTCTTCGCGCATTTCGACAAACACCATAAATTGGAGATCCACGCTATGCTTGACGAAAGACATCTACAACACCAACTGACTGACGAACAACGCAGTGCTATAAATGAAGATGGGTATTTTATCGTTGAAAATGCCCTTCCGTCAGACCTCGTTGAACGGCTTGAAACGCGGGTGGACAACATCTATCAAACACACCTTGATGCTGGCTACGATCCACACACCAAAAACCAACTGACGGCGCATAACAATTTCTTCTATCCGAATTTCCTCGGTACAGATCAGGTTTTCGTGAATATTTTGGATTGGTATAAGACGTTCCCGAAGGTCTGGGGTATTTTGGGCTGGAACATCTATTCCTATCACAGCCATTTTATTATAACACCGCCACGTCGGGAGGAAGTTCGTGGTAAACCAACGCCGCTCGGCTGGCATCAGGATAGTGGACGTGTTAACATCGAGATGGAAAGCTCACCGCGGCCGCGTCTCTCTGTCAAAGTCGTCTACTGGTTGTCGGACTGCTCAGAGCCTGGACGCGGAAACTTTTATATCATCCCCGGCAGCCACTTATGGGATAAACTTGAGGACCGTCCGACAGATGGTTCACTTCCTGAGGGAGCAATAGCGGTCTGTTGTAAACCGGGGGATGCGGTCTTCTTCGATCGGCGGCTGTGGCATGCCCGCAGTGAAAACGACTCAGACATCACTCGCAAGGGGCTCTTTTACGGATATGGCTATCGATGGATACGGAGCAAAGATAATATGACCATTCCGGAGGAGATGTTCGAGCGCAACGACCCAATTCGACAGCAGCTGCTCGGTGGCGGGACGAATGCAAACGGGCATTTTTCACCCAAGGATGCAGATGTGCCTTTGAAGGTATGGCTTGAAGAAAAAGGGGTTCTTTCAGACTGACAAAAAATTCGTGGAGGTATAATGTAATGTTTCTAATGCGGTTAAATGTAAGTATCTGGGCTGCTATCCTCATGACAGCCCTTATAATTTCAGCAGCTTCAGGGGAGGAAGCAGTGACAACTCCAGATATGCTAAAAGTGGGGATGATTGCCCCAGATTTTACACTAAAAGATGAAGAAGGTGTTGAGCGGAATCTCAGCGATTACTTAGGTCAAAAAAATATCGTTCTCGCCTTTTATCCAAAAGATTTTACAGGTGGCTGAACAGCCGAACTCAACTCGCTCCGGGACAGTTTGAGCGAGATAGAAGCAACTGATAGCGTTCTTTTCGGTGTGAGCGTTGACTCCGTCGAATCACACAAGCGGTTCCGCACAGAGCAAAAATTCGGATTTTCTCTGCTGGCGGATACCGAATTTAAGGTGAGTACACAGTACAGCGGGATTATTGAACGCTTCAACGCATCACAACGGACAACTTTTATCATTGATAAAGCTGGGTATATCCGCGCTATTGACAGAGAAGTCAACGTCAAAACACACGGTGAAGATGTTGCTGCCCAACTTAAAGAGGTGCTGCCGAAGATAGAGGTCGGACAAACCGCTCCCGATTTTATTGCTACTGACGGTAACGGTGAAACGCACCAATTGAGTGAATTTCGTGGAAAACAGAATGTCGTCTTGGCGTTTTATCCACGCGATTTTGGAACTGGCTGAACGGCAGAAGTCTGCTCACTCCGTGATGAGTCGAGTAATTTTGCCAAATACGATGCTCAGGTCTTTGGAATCACTACGAATGATGCCGATTCCCACCAGAAATTCTCCGAAGAAAATCAGCTGAACTTCCCGCTTCTGGTAGATACCGGTCGCAATCTTTCGCTCCTATACGGCGCAACAAATGCCCTTGAAGGTAGGATTGGGAGATTAACTGTTATCATTGACACAGAGGGGAAGATCTTGGAAATTGATAACGCGGTCAATCCCAGTACACATGGACCAGATTTAGTCAATTTCTTCAAAACGTTGGAAACATCGAACTAATTAATGACCCGTAGGACTTTACCAACAATCCCCGCACGGTTAGCATGGTGCGTCTCTGTCGTCTTTAGCCCTTTTTTGGTACCCATTGCGACAGCCATTGGCGTTGTCGAAAAACATGCAGCACCTGAAGACCTATTCCGGTGGTTGGGGATCGTAGTGCTATTTGTGACCGTGCTACCGGCACTGTCAATAGCAGTCATGGTTCGATTTTCCAAAGTAAGCGACTTACATCTGAAAAACAGAGAAGAACGGTTCCTGCCTTTGTGCTGTACGCTCGTCAGTATGATTGTGGGAACTTTTCTATTGCACCAGCTGGGTGCGGCGCGTGAAATTGTTTGGGCGGGAGTCGCTTATATCATAAACAGTGTTGTTTTTTTCGCAATTACGTTAACGTGGAAAATTAGTTTTCATAGCAGCGTTGCTACGGGATGTATCACGGTACTTGTGATGCTTGTTAACCCACAATTTGGCTGGTTATTTCTGTTGATTCCGTTGATTGCCTGGGCAAGGGTTTACCGAAAACGGCATACGCTCCTGCAAACCGTTGTCGGCGCAGTGATAGCCATTGGCAATACGTCTCTTGTTTTACACTTAGCGAAACTTGGGGGCAGTGGTTAGCGACAGCCAATCATGACAGCCGCTTTAGGGGCGGCAAATTATCCCAATCACACTCTAAGCAGAAATACCCCTCTCTCCCAAGACGACGCACGCGTCCATTACATTCTGGACAGTTCACGATGCGAGGCAGCCCTGCCTCCTCGTTAGCAGTTGGAAACATAAGCAACTGTTCTAACGGTAGTGCTTGCTCCGTTTCCCTCGCGAGTTCAAGTTGGACGTTCTCCATTATATCTCGGGTATCAAGTTTAAAGGGTGAAGGTGAATTCTGAGTGAGATTGATAAAATCGCTCCGGTAAACCCGAATGGTATTGTCTTCCCGGACCTGCCTGATAAAAAGCGTATATTTATCCGGTGCCACCAAATAAGCCGCAGTATCCAAAACGTATCTGCGGGGTTTGATTGCTATTTCGTAACCCCGATAGTTTAGGGTAGAATGGCTCGCGTCGGGTTGTATCTGGCAGATCTCAAAAAGTTCGTGAGAGCGGGAGGCGGAAAGGATTAAAGCATACCGGCGGCACGGATATCGCTCGAGGTGCTCAAAGGGCAGAAAATTTTGTGGTTCCGCACTATCTCGGAGGAATGTAACAAAGGTCGCATAAGCATTCTCGGTGGCTTCCTGCAAGATTAACTGGCTCAATCTTTGTCGCCGTGATGAGGATGCCATATCCGCAGGTTCAAATTCCCGAGAATAAAACTCGAGCTGGACATCAACATCAATAGGCTGATTTTCAACATTGATACGCTGCAGACGTTCCACCGGTTGGTCTGCAATCTTTAGGACAAAAGGTAACATAGCAACCTATCACACTCCTTAAACGTAGGATGTAACAAGTTTAACACACATTTCGATTTTTGTCCAATCAATTAGAATGGACTCCGGTAGCGTAGATTTAAATTGTATCTTTTTGCTCGTTATGCTATACTAATTTAATCCTAAATAATCAGAAAGGACACAAACCATGTCAGGACATTCTAAGTGGTCTACAATTAAACATAAGAAAGCAGCGAACGATTCCAGACGCGGTAAACTCTTCTCAAAATTGATTAAAGAAGTTACTGCGGCGGCACGTATCGGCGGTGGTGATGTGGACATGAATCCACGGCTTCGCACCGCAATTGCGGCTGCAAAATCAAGTAACGTTCCCAGCGATAACATTGAGAAGGCGGTTCTTCGTGGCACCGGTGAACTCGAAGGTGCTACCTACGAAGAAATCACTTATGAGAGTTACGGACCCGGTGGTGTCGCAATGATGATAGAGGTCTTAACCGATAACCGCAATCGCGCCGTCGCAGCGGTCCGACATGCCCTCACCAAACACGAAGGCAGAATCGGGGAACGTGGATGTGTTGCTTGGGTTTTCGACAGACGTGGGTTAATTGTCGTGACACCCGACAGTATTGACGAAGAAGAGCTTTTTATGATTGCGGTCGAAGCGGGTGCAGAAGATGTCACGGCTTCGGAGACTGGCATTGAAATCCTGACCCCATTTGAGATGTTTGATAGCGTCTTAACGGCAGTTCAGGAAACTTTGGCGAATGTTCAACTCGCTGAAATTAGCATGATTCCGCAGAACACGGTGAAACTTGAAGGAAAAGAAGCGGAGCGGATGTTACGGCTCATGGATGCCCTCGATGATCTTGATGATGTCCAGAAAGTTTACGCCAACTTCGATATCCCCGATAACCTTTTGGAAGCAGCTGCTTAGAAATAAGGACCGTCAGCATGATTTCTTATATCAAAGGGATTCTTGCCCATAAAGACACAAAACAGGTTACCGTAGATGTAAATGGTGTCGGGTATGCCGTTGATGTTCCACCGAGAACCCAAACAGACTTACCTCCAATAGGCGACCCGGTTACTTTCTATACCTATTATCACCAAACCCGTGATAATAAGATTACGCTCTACGGATTCATTTCAAGGGACGTGTTAAAAGTCTTTGAATTGGCATTGACGGTCTCGGGTGTAGGACCAGCACTTGCCCAAAATATTGCCGAGAGGTTATCACCGGCACAATTCCAACGCGCCATCCATCGTGGAGACATCGCCACGCTGACGCGAGTTCCGCGTTTAGGTAACGAACTCGCTCCCGTTATAATTTCCAAACTTAAAAAGAACATCATGAAAATGAAATTTGAAGGCGACGTTAACCGTGAACACGCTGTAGCTCTGGATGCAGAGGTGATCGAAATGCTTGTCAACCTCGGTGCCCCAGAACACCAAGCGGAAAAAGCCGTGGAAAAGGCGCAAAAAATTCTGGGCCCCGCTGCGAAACGAGAAAACTTAGTGCAACACGCACTCCGCTATATCCAAAATTAAGCTTCTTCAGAAATGCGAGGTGCCGCGAACTACACCAAACACGCAACACACATCTCAAATTAGGATAAAACAATGGATAATGCCGAAATATTGATGCAAGATTTAGCAAGTGAAGAAGAGGATGCCTTTGGATACAGTCTCCGCCCGGAATGGTTGAACGAATTTATCGGACAAGAGCGAGCCAAAGAACAACTCCGTATCCATATTGAAGCCGCTAAAAAACGTGGTGATGCGTTAGAACACGTCCTCCTTGTCAGTCCACCGGGCCTCGGCAAGACGACGCTTGCGAAAATTATTGCTAACGAGATGCAGAGTGGCTTTAAACAGGCGATCGGTCCCGTTATGGAACGGCTCGACCTTGCATCAACTTTGACGAACCTTGATAAAGGCGATATTTTGTTTATTGATGAAATCCATCGCATGAAAGGGTACGTGCAAGAATCACTCTACCCAGCAATGGAAGACTATCAACTGGATTTAGCCATTGGACAAGGGCCCGCATCAGATGTGGTACAAGTTTCTATCGCCCATTTCACACTCGTTGGTGCAACAACACGTGAAGGTTTGCTCGCTGGACCTTTCCGCGATCGCTTTGGCATCCGCATCCATCTCGATTACTACGAAGCAGAAGACCTTCAACAATCTATCCGCATCAATAGTGGGAAACTTGACATTAACATCGACGAAAACGCCGAATATACATTAGCGCGGCGTTCACGTGGCACAATGCGAATTGCCAATAAGTTGCTCGCAAACGTCAGAGATTATGCGCAAGTCAAAGGTAACGGCGTGCTCTCACATGAGATTGCGGAGGAGGCACTCGAATTCTTCGGGATTGATGAACGTGGATTAGACGCACAAGACTACGCCTATTTTCAAACGCTTATTGAGAAATTCAACGGACGTGCTGGGCTTAAAGCACTCGCTGTCGCGCTTAGTGAGGATGAACGGACTATCTCGGAGGTTTACGAACCCTACTACATCAAAGAGGGATTCCTGATGCTGACACCGGGCGGACGGGTCGCAACCGATGCTGCTCATGAATACTTTGACTATCCTGTTAATTCCCAAATATCACTATTTCATTAGTTGCAAACCGTATTTTGCCGCATCCGACCGTTATGAATCTCACAGATTTCGATTATCACCTGCCTCCTGACCGGATCGCACAAAGCCCTCTCCAACAACGCGATTCCTCACGACTTTTGGTAGTAGACCGCGGCACCCAGACGTTTCAGCACACCCAATTTTCGCAGATTGGAGAATATTTGCCGGACGCTGCGCTCTTGGTGTTAAACGACACGAAGGTTATACCAGCCCGGTTAATTGGAAACAAAAGTGGTACTGGCGGAAAGATAGAACTCCTTCTTATCCGTGAAAAGGAGACAGATATCTGGGAGACACTCGCAAAACCGCGGCGGAGTCTCCGAATCGGCACACAAATTATATTCGGAAACGGTACTTTAACAGCAGAGGTTCTCGCGAAACCGGATGATGGACACTGCATCGTCCGTTTTAACTACGTGGGAACGTTTTCAGGTATTCTCGCAGAGGTTGGTATGATGCCGCTCCCGCCTTATATTCGCCGCGCGCCGAACGCTGAAGATAAAGTGCGTTATCAATCCGTTTACGCCGCCACTGAAGGCGCGATCGCTGCCCCAACAGCCGGGCTGCATTTTACACAAGAACTGTTGGCGGAATTGAAAAGTAACGGGATAGAAACTGCGACGTTAACACTACACGTCGGACCCGGAACATTCCAACCGGTGAAAGTGGAAGAGATTCAGACCCACAAAATGCACGCTGAATATATCCACCTCACTGAAACAGAAGCAAACCGTATTCGTTTCGCGCGGGAAGCAGGCGTGAAAATTGTCGCCATTGGGACCACAGTGGTACGCGCGCTGGAAAGTGCCGGTACAACCGGAACTGTCCAACCCTACAGCGGTTATAGCGAACTTTTCATCTATCCGGGTCACCGATTTAATGTAGTAGATGCTTTGGTTACTAACTTCCATCTACCGAAATCAACCTTACTGATGCTGGTGAGTGCCTTCGCTGGAAAGGATTTAATGCAGAAAGCGTATCAAGAGGCACTCCAGCACGATTACCGTTTTTACAGTTATGGCGATGCCATGCTGATTCTTTAATAGTTGTTAGTAAAGGAGATTTTTATGGATCAAATAATGGGGCTGCTTGTTCCGTTCATCGCAATGGGTGCTATCATGTACTTCCTATTATGGCGACCGGAACAAGCCAAACGAAAAAAACACCAGAATATGCTGGAGAATCTATCCAAGGGTGATGAAATTGTAACCAATGGTGGATTGCATGGTAAAATTCTGGGTCTGAGTAACGATAAGAACATTATTCTCATCACTGTTGGAGAATTGAACAATCAAGAAGTAAAAGTTCAAATCTCACGCAGTGCTGTCGCTTTTCTCAAAAAGGGTGGCGAACTCATTGAAGGCGAGTAAAACTGTGTCTGTGCTGTTATAAATTGGGTTGTACCCATAACTGGTAGCCACCCCCTTCAGACGTTAGGGATAGGATGTTATCCTGCTCTGAGAGCATTAGGACATCGTTGTTAGACAGCTGCACGCGCGCCGTTCTTTTGTCACCTACGGTGCGCGTGACTTCAAAAACAGCACTCCTGTTTACATCAAGGGATCTATAGAAACAGATCGCCTCTCCCTGTGTAGGTATCACGGGCGTGTCGCTTGTGCTTACATCTGCAATGTTTTCCCATATCCTGAGATGCGTCTCCTGCTCGGGTGCTGTCTCTCCCGCCTCCAGAATCACCGCAGCGGATTCCGAATGGGATTCCACTTTGCAGACTGCGATCTCAACACCCGCCTCTCCTACGAGCATCTCATAAGTTGTGTGATGTGGAATATGCGCCACACATGCCTCACCCTCGAAGACATTTGAACGTTCACCTAAAACGCCGTACGCTTTGTTTCCGTTATGCCCTACCAACAATGTGCAGTGTCCACCCAACGCAATCAGTGCGACTTCAGCATCGTCAGAGTGGTCGAAGAAAGTTGTCTGGGGCGTGAGGGTAAGAATTCCGAAATGGAGTTTGGTGATTCCCATTTCGCCGGGCTTCACAATTTCGGTGTAGCCCTCGGTGGAGGTGTAGTTCTTACGTGCCGACATCGGATTGGAAGTTGGAGAGGCGTTCAACAAGGCTTGCTAACGGCAGTCCGACGACATTGAAGTAGCAGCCCTCAATGCGGTTAACGAAAGCAGCACCTCGTTCTTGGATTCCGTAGGCACCTGCTTTATCCGCTGCTTCACCAGTAGCGACATAATCAGCGATCTCGGTTCTATGCAGCCGCCGAAAATAAACTTGGGTCGTTTCTGCCCAAACAACAGTCTGCGCTGTTGAAGCGTTCACGAGTGCGACACCTGTTATGACCTCATGAGCGGTGCCGCTGAGCTGCGTCAGCATTGTTATAGCGTCTGCATCATCAACAGGTTTTCCGAGAAGCCTTCCATTTAGCGATACCAAGGTATCGGCACCGATAATTACACCTTCGGTGTAGTGTTGCGCGACGGCTCTCGCCTTTAGTAAGGCAAGTTCCTGCGTTATCTCATCCCCTTGCTCGTTTGAAAACGCACTGTGCGGCGGTTCAATGACATCGCTTGGACAGACCTCAAAGGTTAGTCCAATTTGCGATAACAACTGAGCGCGGCGAGGCGACGCAGAGGCTAATACCAGACGCGAGGTGTTTAAGATCGGTTCGCGCGCTTGCATCCTATTTTAGGCAATACCAACATGTATCATCTTCCTCGCGAATTTGCAACAAATTCGCTCGCTTCAATTCCTTGATACCAGTTTCAATCTCCGTTTTAGAAAATCCAATTTTCTGAAGAAGTGGATCGCGTTGGGGAATACTAAACCATTCCGGTTCTTCCGAAGAACGATATTTCTTCTTGAAAACCTCTAACGCGTTATATAGACGTAAGGTTTTGACGGGTAGCCCAACGAGCGGATTAACTTTAACAAAGGATTGAATTGATTCATTAGGCATCGCTTCAGTCCATAAGTAACCAGTATTATTCATACTTTACATAACGTTTTTATTTGAGAATAAGTTACAGAAAAGTGATTTTTATTATTTTTTAAGTATAAGGCATTGCAGCGTGGGGTGCCGTGCCAACTTCAAGACATCGCATTGACAAGGCTCTCACCTTATGCTAAACTTTATCAAATTCTTAACATAGGACAGTGGGATATTGTTTCCGACAGATGAAAATCGTATATCAGGACGTTCCATTCTTCTCGGTATCTGCTTCGTTGTTGCTATATGCTGCATCGTCTCTTATGCGGAATTGGTAATCACCTACATCCAAATCGGGTTTTTGCAGCTGCCACCTGCGGTCATTGGATTGTTCTTTTTTCTGGTATTAGGGAATCGGTTGCTCGAAAAACTGAACAATCGATTCGGATTATCGCCGCGGGAGTTGATGGGCATCTACTGTATGATGCTGGTCGCCTCGATGATCTCATCGCGCGGGGTGATGGAAAAACTCATTCCCGCCCTCATCGCAGTCAACTACTTTACCAATGAAACGAACAGTTGGGATACGCTGTTTTTCCCACACATCAAGCCGTGGTTGATTCCATTTTCGCCAGAACAAAAGGGACAAGCAGCGATTGCAATCAGTTTCTATGAAGGCACCGAGACGGGTGATGTAATTCCGTGGCGTGCCTGGGTAGAGCCGTTGTGCCTCTGGGGTGTGCTTGTTTTTTTAGTTTTCGCAGCGTTTCTCTGCCTCGCAGCAATCCTGCGAAAACAGTGGATTGAAAATGAGAAACTGTCATTTCCATTGGTTTCGCTCCCGCTTGAGTTCGTACACGAGGGACGCGGTTTTCTGCGGAATCGCTTGATGTGGTTAGGGTTTGGATTGCCTGCGCTTATCTTTACCTTAAACGGTCTTCATGAAATCTGGCCCCAAATCCCGAACTTTCCGCTCCGTTACCTACTGAATCAATACTTTACAGAACAGCCCTTCAACGCCATCGCCTACACCCCGATTTTCCTCTCTTTTGCAGCGGTAGGATTTTTCTATCTCCTGCCGACACAACTGCTTTTCAGTCTATGGTTCTTTTTTCTTCTCACGCGGTTCCAAGATGTCGTCGCAGCGATGTTTGGTCTACGGGTAAGCGGGATGCCTCTCTACCCGACCCGACTCTATTTGGGTTACCAAGTCGCAGGTGCTTATGTGGTACTGGTTATTTCGTTTATCTATATGGGATTTCCACATTTCAGAAGCGTGTTTCGGCGAGCGTTTCGTACAAACAAAGTAGATGATACGGCGGAACTCATGCCTTACCGCACGGCAGTTTGGGGACTTATTATGAGTCTGCTTCTTGCGATAGGATGGTGTTACGCAGCAGGACTGAATTTAGGGTTCGCTGCATTCGAGATACTCGTCTATATCGGCATCGTAGCAGTGGTCATGGCGCGTAGTACAGCTGAAGGTGGATTGCTAATGACGGAAACATCGTTTCGACCGATAGATCTCTATCAACTTATTGCAAGCAAAGCAACACTCGGGGCACAGAGCCTTACTACACTCTCGTTCCTTGATGCTATCTTTACTCGCGATCAGCGTGGATTAATTCTAACAGGTTTCTTAGACGGTTTAAAAATCAGAGATCGGGTGGGAATGTCCTATCGTTCACTCTTAGGTGTGTTTGTGTTAGGGAGCACACTCGCATTCTTATGTGCGGCTGCTATCCACTTATGGCTTCCTTATACACACGGTGCAAACTATATGTATAGCTACACCTATCGCGGAAATCCACTTTGGGCTTTCAGAGACAACGTCGCGGCGATGGAGGGATTAGGGGCAGACTTCCGCACAACTGGTGGAATCTTTTTTGGCATCGGTGCGCTCGTGACAACAGGGCTGGTTATCTTGCGGATGTTATACTGGTGGTGGCCCTTGCATCCACTTGGATATGCGCTATCGGCTTCGTGGACACTTATTGTGTTTTGGTTCCCGGTTGTAATTGCCTGGAGCATTAAGACCCCAATCCTACGCTACAGCGGCATTCGGCAGTATCAGCGACTCCGCCCTTTCTTCTTGGGTATGGTCTTTGGGGAATTCAGCATGGCGGTTGTGTGGGTGCTTATCAGTTGGGGCGCAAACGTACCAGCACCGTTTTTTCCGTGGCCGTGAGCGTCGCATTTTATAGGATCACGCAGCACTTCGATTTCGTGCCGTGACTTCCCATGTCTCCCGACAATAGCCATCAGCATCTATGACATAGTAAAACGGATGGAGCGCGACACATGGGCAGATATGTGTTGGACAGACGTAAATTTCCTGTCCAATGGACAGAGGCGTACTGTCCGGAACGTTAATCGCCCAATGTTCCTCATGCTGCTTGTCCACCTCAGCATCATCAATATTCAAGATGATCCCACGTACACCGTCAGGATCTGCAGCGATGGCTTTATGTCCCAAATCAAGGGTAATCCGATTCGGGGTAGGCACGCTAATAATACGACTCAAGAGGAGTGCTGCTGGGGTAAAACCGAGATCGGGGAAGAGGGTCGTGTACCCATGATCATGAAAAATGAAGGTGCCCGGCGATGCCTCGACGCCTGGCGTTTCGGCATAGATAGGGAATGTGGGTGTACCGCCCATCACAATCAGCGGCACTTCAAGTCCTTTGGCAGAGAGCCTATCCTGCATCTCCTCTACTTGGACGAGGCTTTTGTTGCAAGACGCTTGTCTCTCAACTACATCTTCATCGTGGATATGTCCATCATAAACGTGTAGACCCCATGGTTGTAATCCATCCGCCGCTGCAATCTGGGCGTAGAGCTCCACAGCCTCATCACCCACGGGTATCCCTGTGCGATGCATGCCAACATCCAGATCAAGCATAACCTTGACGTTTAAACCGGACATCGCCGCGGCTGACGAAAGTGCTCTCACTGCCTCTGAATGATCAACGACGACCTTGAAATCGGCATGCGGATATGTTTGCTGCAGCGAGACGAAGCGATTGACATTGGGTCCTACCATCTGATAAGCAATCACAATATCCTGTATACCGTTCTGTGCCAGCATTTCTGCTTCGCGCAGGGTAGCGCATTTGTGCTTAAGGATGCCAGCCTCACGCTCCATGGCGATAATCTCTGCGGTTTTATGCGTCTTCGCATGGGGTCTCAGCTTCGAGACATCTCCATCAACAACAGCAATAGCACGTTCAATGTTCTGTTGAACCTGTGCGAGATAAACAACCAGTGATGGACTGGGTATCGTCTCAACGTTCTGAATACGGTATTTTTTATCCATAGTCTCACCTCTTCACTGTTGGGGTCGGTTAAATTGATTCATGACTGTTAGGATATCATCCTTGACGAAGGTTTCGATAGCATCAACTGCTCGATGGATAGTAGATTCGATTTCTATCTCTTCGGTTTGCGAAAATTCCGTGAGAACATAATCGACCAAATCACCAATTGGTTCACCAATGCCGATACGGAGACGCGGAAACTCGTTCGTCCCCAAGTGATGAATAATAGATTTCATCCCTTTCTGTCCGCCGTCACTCCCTTTCTGACGCATCCGCAATATACCGATGTCCAAATGAACGTCATCGTAGACAACACAGAGCTGCGAGAGGGGCACCTCAAACCGATCAACGAGTGCAGCAACGGCTACACCACTGTTATTCATATACGTCATCGGTTTTGCGAGGATAACGGATGTGTCGTGCCACGTTGTCTGCATAACAAGCGATTTGCAGATTGATGTTTGTGTGCGGCGTGAGTTCTGTTGCCTATCTTGCGTTTTTTCGTGGAGGGCATCAATCACGCGAAAACCGACGTTGTGTTTGGTGTTTTGGTAGCGGAGCCCGGGGTTACCGAGTCCAATAATAAGCTTCATTCACAAACCTCAATCCAAAAAATGTAGTGGCTGTGAGAGGTTAAGATGTCCTGCAAGCGTTTTTACTTCGTTTCCATCAATTAGAATCTGAACCTGTTTAATATCATTCGGGAATGCGTCAAAAACGGTTTTAAGAATCGCCATAACGGTTAAACGCTCAGCGGTGGTCCCACCGATATGATCGTCAGTGAGGTGTCTTGAAAAATCTAAGTAGGCGGTCTGATGGCTGTCAATGTAGACTTCATTGAGGAGTGTGCCGCGTGGAACAGGATTTCTAAAGTTAGGCGGTGTTTCTTGAATAAGTGCCTTGACGACTTGCCCTAAACGTTGCGTAAACTCGGCATGAAGCCGCCGTTCAATTTTAACTGGAACAAGCGTGAGAGTCGTTGGGTCAAGAAGAAATAGATTGAGTGGTTGCGGCGGCGGCGGTGTATCTGAAGGATTCGCAGCAACTGGCAACGGCGGTGGGGCAATCGGAATGACCGTCTGCCTCGACTGATTAATCAGAAACAGGGTCAAACCGAGAGAGACGGCGACAACAATAAGCGTTATCACCCAGATGATCAAGAGCCTCGAAAAGCCAGCACTGCTGTTATATTTCACTGTTTTGTCCGTGTTATAGATTATTGGTTTGTTGAAATCAATTGATGCCTTATTGCTCTAATACCGTCGGTAGAACAGATTGATTAGCAGCAGAAACATAGCGTTGGATAGCACGGGTGACGGCTTGTGCAACGCTTGTGATATACTCGGGATTGGAAAGTTGCTCTAAATCCCCAGCATTAGAGAGGTAACCGAGTTCCAAAACAACACCCGGCATATAGATTTCGGATAACGCAATAAGCGGTAGTTCGGTAATCGTGACGGGTATCTCCGTGAGGAAATTGAGTTCTGTTTGCAGGTCAGCTGCGAAATCTCGGCTTTGCTTCAAAAAATTGGCTTGTGCGAGGATTTTTAGTCTCTGTCCCGAAGGTGCTTGCCCGACGTTACTTGGGAATCGGAGTTGTCCTTTAGGGTTGTTGAGATAAATTTTGATACCTTTTTCGTGGGGTGAAAAAGATGCGTTGCAGTGTAGGCTGAGAAAGAGTCTTCCTTGGTTCCGAGTCGCAACTTGAATCCGTTCAAAGTGTGTTTTTTTCGTATCTGTCTGACGAGTGAGGTAAATCTGCATCTCCCGCTGTTCGCTAAGCTGCTGGATCTGTTTTGCGAGTGCGAGGACGACATCTTTTTCAAGGAGTCCGGTGCTGCCTTCGCATCCCGTGTCATCAACACCGCCATGCCCTGGGTCGATGATGATTGCCCAATTCTGAGAACCCGTTACCTCCACAGGGTTCCAAGTCCCTGTAGGTCTCATTTGGACCCTTCTGAGGCTCGGATTGTATATGACTTCAACATCATTGAACATTGGCAGGAGTAGTGTGAAAAAACCGATAGGTACCATCGGTTGTTGCCCGATAATTATTGGTGGTACCGAGAGGGTAACTATCTCTCCACCTGGATCAATGTTAATCGTCGGCTTGTCCATTTGCAAGCGAATCCGCTTGCCTTTCATGCTGAGGGTGAGTCGTTTTCGGGGGTGGTTATACTGATGTGTCATTGCGGGGTCAAAGACCCGTTTCACGGCATCAACAGAAAGGTAAACCGTTTCGTCTCTGAGTTGCGCGGGTACCTCGGCAATCGTCTTTCCATCGGCATCAATAAAGCGGACATTCGATTCTTGGGCAATACCGTTGCCTGTGATCGACCAGATGAGTAGTAGTAAAAAAAGCGCGTAAACAGAGATCCGCATAGCGATTCGCAGCTGAGGTGCCAAGCGTCTGTTCACGCGCATTTCTTGTGGATTCTTTATGTAGCCAACGTTATTCTTCCTCGTCATCGGTTTGCCTACGAGAGATGATCTCTGGTTCCGAAGGCTGTTCTTCAGCATCTTCTTCACCTTCACCTTCACCTTCAGCTGCGGCTGCGGCTTCTTCAGCCTCCAATTCGAGTTGGATCCGTGGCTGGCTTACCGTTGCGATGATCCGATCAGATTCGTCGAGAATCTCAACTTCATCATCAAGGTCTAAATCACGGATATAGATAGCATCGCCTATATCCAATTCACTGACATCAATGGAAATCTCAGTAGGGAGTTGCATAGGCAGGCAGTGAAGAGTCACTTGACGGAGTGGTAATTCGAGAACACCGCCCTCTTCAACACCGGATGGGATGCCGACCATAACGACCGGTACAGATGAGGTCACAGGTTCATCGAGAGAAATTCTGATAAAATCGGCATGGAGGACTTGATGCTTCTCTACCGGGTCGCGTTGAATTTCTTTGATAATGACAGTTTCGGGATCACTCTCACCGATTTCCATATTAATGATAACGTTTTCACCATACGTACGTAGGAATTGTTTGAAGGTCCGCGCGCTGAGTTGAATCGCTAAGGTGTCTTGCGAGCGTCCATATAAAACGGCTGGAACTCCGCCTTCGCGCCGGATTGCCCGCGCACTTTGCTTCCCGAAAGCGTCGCGCGGTTGGACCTCTAATTTTGCTTGTTGCATTTTTTCCCGTCCATTTTAAGGGTTATCGCTAAAAAAGGAGACAGGGCGGGTAGGATTCGAACCTACGCATGCAGGTTCCAAAGACCTGTGCCTTACCGCTTGGCCACCGCCCTTTAAGTCATCAATATACGGACACACCAGCAGGGCTGGTTACCGTAGATGTGCAAAAACTGACTCGGTTTTTGAAGTGTAATTCGCTCTGGCATGCGGCATCCGTATCATGCATTACAGCGAACACCGTAGCACCACTCCCGGACATCAACGCGCCATAACATCCAGCCTGCGTAGATAGCTCGTTTTTTAGCGCGCAAACTTCGGGATACTCGGAAAAGACCGGGCCCTCAAGACGGTTATAAAGGTTTTTTCCGATGCCAACAATATTACTCTTCTCCATACAAGTCTTTATAATTATACAGGCTTTTTCAGGTGTTGTCAAGGAAAAATTTAGTTTTTTAAACACAGCTGCGGTCAAAACTTCAACACCTGGGTTTAAAAGGATGAGCGACACATTAGAAAGCGCGGGGAGGGTTGTGAGCTGATCGCCGATGCCGAGCCCCAACGCCGCACCACCGTGCAAACAAAAAGGAACGTCTGCACCCAACCGTCCGCCAAGACGCATCAACACGTCCTGTGTGAAACCGAGTTCAAAGAGTTGATTCACACCGTGAAGAACGGCGGCAGCGTTCGCGCTTCCACCTGCGAGACCTGCTGCGACTGGAATCCGCTTGTAAATGTCAATTGCGACACCGCCGATACCACCGACTTCATCACTGAGGCATTGCGCCGCACGGTACACCAGATTTCGGGAATCAGATGGTACGCCCGGATGTTCACAGCGAATCGCTATACCCTTCTTATCTTGTTTGCGAATGACGACATCATCGTGCAAGTCGATTGAGTGAAAGATCGTCTCGAGGTCGTGATAGCCGTCTTCACGTTTTCCGACCACATCCAGATAGAGATTGATTTTAGCATGAGCGCGCAGGCGTATGTCTTGCACGATTCTTGTCTATTGCTCTGTTAATTCTGACAGAGGGATAATCTCAATGTCTTCACCGAGAAAGGGTTCAACATCGAATTTACTGTCCTTAATCTCGACATTCAGTTCAACATTCGCGATTTTCACAGCAACGCGTGTCTGGTCAAGGGGACGTTCAATCTCGACCTTGTGAGGTTGGAGGATACCACTCACTGGACGATAGTCAGAAAAAGCGGCACGCTGCTGGAGCGTCCCGTTCTCATCGTGGATGTGCCACTCCGTAACCCGAGGCTCACCGTCCCGAATAAAGAGTGTAACGGTCTCTACGTGGCCCTCTTGCACACCGGGACGTGCGATAACAAACTTTACCCCCGAACTTTCGACCGAGATAAATTCGTCGGTGCGTCCGTCAAGGAATGGATTGGCGAAAATAGCACTCAACACATCTGACACGCGTAGATCCACGCCGAAAATTTCTCGTAAAGCACCGTCGGACAGTGGACCGAGGTACGCTTTTTGTTCGTTCAGAAGGCGAAGCAGAAACTGGTTCTCGTCCTGATTGGCAATTGCGACACCTCGCGGTTCATTCATCGGTCCTAACGCTTGGATCTGGAGCAATTCCCCACCGTTCTCGGATTTTTTATACCACAACAACTCACGGATTTCCTCGCTTCGATCCCCCTCTTCAATCGTTACCATCATCCGCGTTATTTTCAAGGAGCCGGTCAGATCGTATCTGGCTTGCAGTGTGTTGAGAATACTGTCTAATTCGGCACGTGTCGCGGGTGATAACTGGACTGTGGCAGTAGGACCAACGCATCCAAGAATAATAACTGTGAGGAGAAGACAGAACACAGGAAACTTATGCAAGTCGGAGCAAAACGTCTTCCGTTTTTCACGTGGTAGGTGCGGTTTGAAACCGCACCTACAGATTAATCGTACAAAGCAAAATGCTCGGAAAACATTATAGGATGAAGAAACCTGAATCGCGGGTCTGGTGTATCGCATCTAAAGGACTTCCGACATCGATTTCTCAACAATACCCACAGCCTCTTCAACATGGTTGTTGTTGATATTAAGAGGCGGTAAGAAGCGGAGGACATAATCGTTGGTACATATTGTGACGAGTCCGTTCTCAATACACTGCGCTGCGAGGGGTTTGGCATCAACATCCATGACCAAGCCGCGGAGCAAGCCTTTCCCACGGACCTCTTTGACTGGATACTTACCTTTGAGCTCCATGAGTCCACCGGCAAGGTAATTTCCCATCTTGACGGCGTTCACGGCGAGATTCTCTTCCAAGATGGTTCTGACGGTTGTCGCTGCCGCTGCGGTAACCAATGGGTTCCCACCAAACGTCGCCGCATGCGTGCCGGGGACAAAACTCTCTGCTATGTGCCGTTTCGCCAACATTGCGCCGATTGGCACGCCACTACCGAGTGCTTTTGCCATTGTAATCACATCCGGCACAACCCCATAACTCTGATAACCGAAGAAGGTGCCCAAACGCCCCATTGCGGTCTGAACCTCGTCAAAAATTAGCAACAGTTCATGTTTGTCACACAATTCGCGTAAGCCTTGCAAGTAATCGGCACTCGGCATATTAACGCCGCCTTCGGATTGAATCGGTTCGACTAAAATAGCACAAGTCTTTGAACTGATAGCGGCTTCGGTTGCTTCGAGATCGTCGAAAGGAACATACTTGAAACCCTCAAGCATCGGTTCAAATCCGACGTGATATTTCGGCTGCGCGGTGGCGGTGATTGTTGCCATCGTCCGTCCGTGGAACGAATTCTCCATTGTGATAATTTCATAGGCATCTGTTCTACCGCTGTCTTTGGCGTATTTCCGCGCTAACTTAATCGCGGCTTCATTCGCTTCGGCACCGCTATTACAGAAGAAACACTGATCCATGTCGGAGTTGTCGATAAGCAGTTTTGCGAGTTCCGCTTGGGGCTGTATGTAGTAGAGATTGGACGTGTGCAGGAGTTTACCTGCCTGCTCACGAATTGCTTCGACGACCTTCGGGTGGCAATGTCCTAAGCCGTTAACGGCGAGCCCACCGAGGAAGTCGAGGTATTTTTTACCGTCGGCATCCCACAAGTAGGGTCCCTCGCCTTTAACGAACGCTAAATTTCTGTCGCCGTAGGTATTGATGATATATTCAGTCGCCATCTGTTTAATTTCTGCTGTTGTCATTCAATTTTCTCCTTCGTTGTTAGTATGTACTTTTCGGACCGGTGCGGTTGGAAACCGCACCTACCTCAGTTGGGTATGTACACTTTTCGGACCGGTGCGGTTGGAAACCGCACCTACCTCAGTTGGGTATGTACACTTTTCGGACCGGTGCGGTTGGAATGCACGTCGCATTTGGGCGAGTACGCCGCAAAACCGCACCTACCTCAGTTGGGATGGATAATCACCAGTTTGTGTAGGCACCGTCATCGCGTTGGTAGCCAGTCGGGGGTCCGTAGTCCTGTGTTGTGACGTTGATGAGTGCGTCTTCGTTGAACTCAATGCCGAGTCCCGGACGTTCCGGGGGTAGGAGATACCCTGATTCAAATGGAACTTGTACGGGGAACACATCGGTCAGTGAAGACATCGGGGCCCGGGGGAGTTCCTGCACACCGACAAGCGGTGATGCGAGACAGAGTTGCAGGCACGCCGCAGCGGATACGGGTCCCAACGGGTTATGTGGTACGACATAGATGTAATGTGTTTCGCACCATCCTACGATTTTACGCGCCTCTGTCAAGCCCCCAGCAATGCACAGATCGACGCGGCAGTAATCCATGAGTTCTTCCTCAATAACCTCTCGGAAGGTCCATTTGCTGTCAAATTGTTCACCAACGGCAAGTGGCACCGAGGTCTGCTGTCGAAGGCGTCTGAGGCTGGCGGGGTTCTCGGCTCGCAGCGGGTCCTCAATGAAAAACGGATTGTATTGTGCGACCTTGTTACAAAAATCGAGGCTGTCTGCTGGATCGAGGCGGGTATGCACGTCAATTAGTATGTTGAGGTCATCGCCGAGTGCTTGACGAACGGCTTGCACCTGATTAAGACAGTTTTGGATGGCGCGTCTGGGTTCAAACCTTCCCGTGTCAGCGTTGTCATTCACGCTCCACCGGACGAACTTCCAACCGGCTTCATAGGTTTGCCGACAACTCTCGACGATTGCATCAATTGAGCCGCCGCCGTTATGTGGATAGCAGACGACCTTGTCCCTCGTGCGACCACCGAGAAGTTCATAGACGGGAACGTTGAGTGCTTTTCCTTTGATGTCCCAGAGTGCGATATCTACGGCACTTACTGCGGCGGACTGGACGACGCCGCCTGGGAAAAAGCCGCCTCGGAACATGACTTGCCACAGATGCTCAATCCGAAACGGATCCTCACCGATAAGAAAGGGTTCAAATGAACGGATGACTTCGGCTAAGGCGAGTGAACGACGGCGTAGTCCTCCCTCACCGACGCCGTAGATACCGGCATCGGTTTCGACTTTCACAAAGAAATGTCCACTTTCTGAAACAAAAGATTTGACCTTCGTAATTTTCATTTTGTACTCTCAATCTGTGATTTTTGATGAACTCACCCTAAGATTCAAAGCGGGTGAAAGCAATAATTTAATCTTTTGTGGCGGTTCGCACAACTATACCAAGCGTCAGAAGAAACGCCACAAATACACTGACTACGAACCATTCCATCACAATTCCTCCAATTTATCAATCTTTCGTTTCGCAACACTATTTATCCAAATGATCGCTAACATAATCAGAAATGCCGCGACTCCACCGATTACAAGAAGGAGCCTTTGCCCTTTTCCATAATTCTCAACTAACCAAGCCATGAGAGAAAGGACAGTAGCGATGAAAATGGCAAAGACCACCTTTAACCAACCAATTTCCTCCTTAACCTTATCAATATGTGCCATAGTTAACTATACCGCCTCCAAGGTGGGTGTATTATCCTGACAGTGGACTGGACGGAAGAGGGTTTGACGCTTGAACGGCATCGCTTCGACGTGCTTCGGATGCGGTTCCCACTTATGCCATTTGTTGCCTACGGTATTGTAGCAGTGAAAAATGGCGACGCGATCAATTTTTTCGTTTATCCATTTCGCACCGGTATGTGTGATTGCCTCTGTGAACACAAGCATAGAACCAGCCGGACATTCATAATCCTCCCACAGTGGAGAAGTGCGATCGGCTGTTGACTTCGGTGCGGGAAACGCGCCTTTATGACTGCCGGTCAAGAACATCGTTCCACCGCCGCCTTTTCGGACGGGATTCAGTTCCCAGACGACGCGCGTCAACCCGCTGTGTGCCTTGTCGTGGTGCAGATGATAGGTGTGCGAGTTGCCGGGAAAGTTAAGCATCCCTCGCCCGCCGTGCGGACGGAAGTTGTCGTGTCCGTTTGGACGAATGGTTAGGAACGTGCCTTCCAGTCGGAAGCCGTAGCAATTTTCGTTGGCATATCCAGATGTTAGGAACTCGTTCATGAATCCGAGTACAACTGGATGATCGGTCAGTGATTCAAGAGGACCTCCGATAGGAGAGCGATGATATTCAGGGATAGACGCAGGGTCCTGTTTAAGCCGATAACAGAACTCGCGCATCTCTTTAATCTCTGTTTGGCTAAGCACACCCGGAAACAGGAGCCACCCACGTGTATCAAAGAGAAAACGCTGCTCTTCTGTGAGTGGGATGGGTGGTAGATTGTCAGCATTTATCGTAGGATTCGGCATAATACTTTTCCTCTGTAACGTTGCTGTCTGAATGCACGTCGCATTTAGGCGAGTACGCCGCAAATCGCGGATTATCGCGGATTTTGGGTTTCCTGTAGGTCTAACATCTTAGCATAGTGGCACAAACTGAAAGTTTGTGCTACAAATACCGAACTCTCGTCATATATTATAACGCAACTTGCCATCTTGATAGCATGATCTGTTAGATCGGGCATCTAAGGACGCAAACTAACAGTTTGCCCTACAAATACCGAACTCTCGTCATATATTATAACGCAACTTTCCATCTTGATAGCATGATCTGTTAGATCGGGCATCTAAAGACGCAAACTAACAGTTTGCCCTACAAATACCGAACTCTCGCTATATATTATACAAGCGTTCGTCCTCCAAGGATAGCCAAGTGCCGTAATCGCGGGGCATTTCTCTTATCTCCCCTAAACCTGCTTCAGTCCGCCATTGTAATAGCGGATGCTCTCGGTTTTTCTGGGGCAACTCGACACGCCTACCGTAGACAGCGGACTCAAAAATTGCCATCAGAATCTCAATGACATGGCGACCCTCTTCGCCGTTAGATTCGTGCTCTCGGTTTTCGTCCAGCGCGTTTACATACTCGTCAACGAAACAGTAATCGTCAGCATCTGCGCCCTTATTGGGGTCAAAATGCTCTGGATAGATGGAGGCGAGTGCCTGCCACTGGTCGTGTGTGCCATCAGGGACGAAATGGGGTGTCGGTAGCCACCACGAGCCTTTTAACTCCGACCAGAAGAGTCTGCCTTCAGTGCCGTAGAGTTCCATGACGTACGCATCGGTGTCAACCTTTGGGAATCTGTGCTGAATGAGGGTCCCGGTGACGTTTCCGTCGAATTGGAGCGTCGCTGTAACATACTCGCCTGCGACTGTACCCATACCCGCGGGTGAAGGGAGAACATCATCATGGACGATGTTGCGTCCGCCGGTCGTCGCTTGCGTCACAACACTCCGGCACTTCCCACCGAAACGGAGCATGTTGTTGACAACGTGTGTACCGATGTTCATGAGTCCGTACCCTGCGTAGTAGCCTTTCCCACTGGCGTAGATATAGCGGAGATCGCCGATTTTTCCTTCCGCAAAGACCTGCGCGATCGCCTGCATGGATGGACTGGTGCGCCGTTGATGATGCACGGCGACGCGAGCGTTCTTCTCTTTAGCCTTCGCCAACACCTCATCTGCCTGAACGAGATTGATGCAGAGCGGTTTCTCTACCTCGATGTTCACGCCGTGTTCAAGGACACGCATGCAGAGTGGATAGTGTGCCTCTGTTGCTGTGGGGATGGCTACAATATCGGGAGTCGTCTGCCTAATCATTTCGTCCAGATCGGTGAAGTGTGCTGAGGCAGGGACGTTCACGATGTCGCCGAGAGTCTCTAATCGCTCTTGGACGAGATCACAGAGTGCTACGATTTCGGTGCGCGGATGGGCGTGATACGCCTTTGCGGCTGAGGTGCCTCGACTCCGACATCCTAATATGGCAATGCGGTAAGTTTTCATAATGTGTTGTAATCTGAGAAAACCTGCAAGCTCCGTTTCTTCTATAGCGTTAATTGTTTAATCTTAATCTATTTTGGGATTTACTGTCAAGTGCTTTGTTGGAATACGGTGTGTAAATATATTGGCAGCGGATTGTCAGAATCAAGATTGGCAGGATTTTAGAATTAACGGTTGTGAGTATTGTGATAACTTTACGGTATATTTTTCAGCGATACACCCTAAAAATGTTACACTAAAGTTACACCCGTGTAACATTTGATGTGTTGCCTATAACGTTAGAGAACCCAGTCACTGTAAGGGTTGGTTGACGTTTAATTTTTGATTTTTTCTTTTGAAAAAAAAACGCAATTTGGCAAAAGTGTAACATTTTTGAGTTAGCGGTCAGCAATCAGCGGTTAGCAATCAGCAAGAAACTTATGTAGGTGCTGAAAATGTTTGTGTCGGTTTCCTCGCCAGCGTTTTGTTGCTTGATACAATATTTCCTTTTTGGAAGCCTTACAATATATTATAGTATATTTGCTAACGAATGTCAAGGTAAAACGTGGTATGGATTAGCAGTTAAGGATTGGTGCTGTTGAGGACTTCGTGTCAAAAACTTTACACACCCGTTGGGTTGTTTGTCTGAATCAGGATTTGTAGGATTGTTTAGCAGTCAGCATTAAGATTTATTGGGATTCATTTTCAGATTGGTTTTTGGTTTCCACTCGCGGATGAGTTGGGTTTCTAATAAGACGGTTTCCTCGGCATCCTCTGTGAATTCTACTGAGAATTGGATGATGGGTCTAAACATCCGAAGTTGTGAATGGAGTTCATCATTCTGTGCGTTTGAAGCGTGCTGTAATAGCCGTCTTCGGACACAAGTTGTGGATTCCCCGACGTAGAGACACTCGTTTCGACCTTCGGTACCGGTTTTTCGCCACAACGCATATACGCCGCTGCGTCTGGTGGGCAACTGTAAAATCTCCTCGCGTGTGAAGGGACGGAGGTTACGTTTGAGTTGATACTGTAGGACGTAGGGGGTAACTGTGTCACGCATCGGGTACTTCCCATTGTCTGAATCGCGGATTAGACGGATTATGCGGATTACAAATCCAACTCTCTCTGCTCTGGTGACCCCATTGATTGGGAAATATACTGCCACTGGGTTACGAGGTTGTTGTAGCGTGCTGCACTCTCCGCATCGCCGCGGGCATCATAGTAGGCATATAGGACGCGTGCCAAACGTTTTGCGGATTCATAATCGCGCATGGCGCGGGCGACAGCGGTACATCCAGAAACCCCGCCGCTCCTTTCTTCACTGGAGAGATGCCACACCATCCGTAGACATCCTTCCCAGGCTGTCATATCCTCGCTGTTTTCACGATCAGCGTATTCTTCAGGTCTCAGTAGCCGAACCTTGCCACGATCTCTAAGCAGCACTTTGTTATGCATAGTGGCGGTATCTACATCCCGCGCCTTTGAAAGGACATCCGCATCCCCGAAATTGCCTTCCGTGTAACCGTGCTGCTGGAGCCATGTCAAACAGAATTGAGTTTCCGGATCCAATTCTCCGGTCTCTTTTTCATGGTATGCGGTGATTTCGTTGTTGATGTGTGTGAGAACCTCGCGTATCGGCACAACTTCGCCGCTAATCCGCACGACTTTACTATAGCGGGAATAAATCTCCATCCCCGGCCCGATGGCGGCTTGCGCCAAGTCGACGGGTCTAATATTTGCGACGCGCGTGAGTCTTTCAAGGGCCCGGGGCATCTCTTTTTTCAGTGCTTGTAGAAATTCGGGGCGGGTTACGGTAGGCGCGGTCTCGGAACGAGGATGACACACCAACACAATGGAGGAGGTGAGTGCGTTTTTATCACCCTTAAGGCCTGTTGTTCGTTCAGTGCGCAAGGGCCAAGTAGCAGCAACCTGAAAACCTACGTTGATGATTGCCATGAGCATCGTTTCCCAACCGGTAGAGGCTTTACCATCCTGTTCATTTTCTTGCTGTTTGTAAGCGTAAAAAATGGAAGAGGGGAATTTGTCAGAACAGTGCTGCCGCATCCGGACCAACGCCTTGCCGAGCAATTTTTCAAAGTGTTGTGCTGGATTTTCAAACCGCGGCGCGGCGACTATCTCTTCATCTCTGGGAGTCATTATAGCGGCGAAAAGCTCCGGATATATCTCGCGAAGCAGAGGCCTCAACCAGACGTAGAAAAAATCGGAAAGTTCGGCGTATTGTATGTTATCATAATACGGAGGATCTGTAACAATAAGTGGATTATCAGCAGCGTGCGTTGTCGTAGTCGCATCCGCTTGATAAATCTCGCCTCCGTTCGTTGATGTTGGCAGATTCTCAATGACCTCTGCAATCCACTCCACATGTGAAATCCAATTTTGTGTTGACGTGGAAAAGGGATTTGCTTCAGGAAAGTCCCAGAGCATTGGAATAGCCTGCCGTGAGAAAACTGCTTCAATTTTCTCACCTGAGTTATGCCAACGCGTGAAACTGGAATTGGCATCAATAGTCCTACCAATAGCAAGGGACAGGTAGGTGCGAACAGCGCAGGCGTATTCTTCCGTCGCGCCATCCTCGGTTATCTGTTTGTGAACTTCCGATAATAGATCGCTGAAAGTAGTTAGGGCGGTAAGTTGGCGAGCAGTAAAGAGTTCATGCCAATGGGTCATACTATAGACAAGCGCACTAACTTTGGGTGTATTTATTATTTCTTCCTTTGGTCGCCACTTAGGGGTCGGGAAGCCAGCTGTTTGAAGGTGTTTTTCAGTAGGTGACAAGAACAATTTCTTGCGGGTCCCCTCGGCGACTATCGCTGTCATTATCCCACCTATGTTACCTGCTTGCCCTTGTTCTCGGACGTAAGGCAATTTAACAGAAGTTCCACATCCGCAACAGTGTGCACCTGTCCGATGGACGGTAGGTCCTGGTACTCCTTCATCATTGGTTTGCACAACCCAGGAAATAGTATTTGATTTTCTATCAACAACAGGTTTAACCCAATGCTCGTTGCCCTTCTTTTTTGATAATTGGAAGGTTTTCATTAAAGGCATCTGGAGGCCACACGCAGGATTGATACACGGCACCGTGCGCGCCCACAACCATGCAACGACGGTTGCAGCGGTTCCGTCCGGAAGTTCTGCTTTCGGATAGAGATGTCCGATTCGCTTGTACGCCTCCTCACGCATCCATGCACCGTAGTAGCGGATATCATCTGCCAAGCCTGCGGTGCCTTTCCAAGGGACACGCGTTCTTTTTCTTCCGGTACCAGTGAACATTCCCAGCGGATCGGCATCGGGATTGACGGGTTTCTGGTTGTGGAACTGCGGGGGCAGTTCAATCATCGCTTTGTTGAGCAGGACAGGGAGTGGATTTAGATCGGAGGCGCGGGCGCGTAACCCTAAACGTTGCGCTTCCAATGGAATGGAGCCTCCACCACAAAATGGATCGTAGACGGCGGGACAGTGGTCGCGGAGGTATTGTAGGACTGCTGTCGGATCGTTCTTAAATTGCTGACGAAAACTGGTTAAGTTTTCCCCATTATTGCGGGCGACGGAGAACGCTATTTCATAACGCGCCTCTGCAAGGAGGTTTTCATCATTACAAGTTTTCCATACCACGAGTCGTTTAATGATGCCGTGGAGGCGGTTGCGTTCGGCGTTCTGTTCAGATTCGGTTGGGAACTCGTCTTTGCATTCGGAGGGGTCGTCTACCATACTGGCGAAAATAACTGCGCGGCATGCAGCGAGAGGTCGACGTGCCCAATAGCGGTGGAGTGTAGACGGATGTCCGTGTGTGAGTGATGCGTCTTTTGCGGATTCTATGTTAATGGCTTGGAGGGGGATGTTGACTTCAATGAGTTTTTTTCGGTAATTGGGCACGTGTCATCTCTCTGGTTTCAAGCATTTAAACCCTATGCTTTTATTCGTTTAGCATTTGTGCGAAGGCTTCAATGTTTT
This sequence comes from Candidatus Poribacteria bacterium, assembly GCA_028820845.1. NCBI lineage: Bacteria > Candidatus Poribacteria > Candidatus Poribacteria bacterium. The sequence continues at coordinate 13,963 of JAPPII010000005.1, read as the reverse complement.
GCACTCTCGCAGCTGCGCGGAGTAACCGCTTAAGTTTCTGTAGATCGTTTACGTTGCGAAGTGCGGGCGTTAAAGCACTTACTGTTTCCGCTTGGAATTGATCAGAAAGCAGTGCAAGGGTATTTTCTATAGTTGTTTCTCTGGCAATTCTTTCCTGTTGGCGTTGGTAAAATTTAGATTCTCGCATAAGTTCCTCTGGTACAAGTCGGAGGTGTGGTCTGGCCATAGACCTTTATTTTTCTCGTGGCACCTATTCGTGCAGCGTTTGTACAAACGTTTCAAGGTTTCGAGCATCAATTGCAGCGATTAGCAACTGTTCCAATCTCTGCAAATTATCTATGTTTTGCATCTCTGGTGTTAAGTCATTTACTGCGTCTGCCGAAAATTTTCTGTTCAGCACCGTCAAGGTATTCTTGAGGGTCGTTTCTCTGGCAGCTCTTTCCATTTGTAATTGGTAAGTTTTAGATTCTCGCATAAGTTCCTCCGGTATGAGTCGGTCAAGTAACTCTGAGTCATACACTACCCCACCAAAGAGGTAGATTCCGTGAAGTAAATCCGCCTGCGCTTGCTGATCCACGGGAACCGCTTGTGTTACATCCACACATTCTTGCACCCAACGTTCAATGTCCATCCGCGCAGGTGGTTTCATGAGTGGCGTAAACGGCAGGAGTCCGGGTGCCTGCATCTCCAAAATCGGCTCGCCCTCTATCTCAATCAGCCGTATCACTTTATAACGATTGGTGTGTTCGTAGCCGTGCCACTTGTAGGTGTAACCGCCCGGATCATTCCTGCCAGCTCTTGGGTGGAAATAGATAACATTGGAGTAGACAGGTATCTGGTATTTGCCGACGAGATATCCTTGATATTGGGCGTTCCGTGCCCACATCGGTTCGCGTGTGCTATCGCGGAGTTGTAACTCGACGTGCAAGATCGCCTCTTGATTGTTGACGCGGACACGTTTTGTGATGTCGGTCTGCCGAGCGATAACGGTCTGTTGTTCGGTGTCCAGGTCTTCAAGGACTTCGACGTTTTGTTCGCCAAGTACAAATCTCGAAAGGTCTAAAGCGTGGTCTGTCCATAGACTTTTCCCCATGTTGTCATAATCTTGTGCCATGGTTGTATTATACGGTAAAGGGGTGGAAAATGTCAAGCGGATTTGGAAGGCACAGACTAACAGTCTATGCTACAGAGAGCATGCACAAACTAAAAGTTTGTGCTACAAAGACTGCAGGTTTTTAGTCGCTTTTGAAGTCGGCGTTGAGGTGTTCGCTGTTTTGCTTAACGGCGCGGGTGGTGTTTTCCGAAAAGCCGTCTGATTTGTCGGCAGTAACGGTGATTTCCACTTTTACTGTCCCGCCGTCTGTTTGGAGGGTACGGGCAATTTCGTCTTGCAGGGTTTCTATATCGTCCATGAAAGGTAATTCTAACTGCAGTGCCTTAGTGACAACAATATGCGTAGGTCCCTTTGGTTGGGGTGGATCGACTACAATGCTTGTCGAACCGCCTGTTGCTTTTTGATCGGGTTCTGGGGGTGTTGGCGGCACCTGTTTTTCTTCTTGTGCTTCTTTGAGCAGCTTCGCCATTTCAGGATTTATGAGAACGGCAGTACTCTCCTCAGCGATTCGGAGTCCCCCGATCTGTTCTTCAAAACGGAAGTTCCGATAATCGCCATCTTGATACGCGCTGGCATAGCCAAACGTTCCTGCTGCGATTCCGTCTCTAAGACACGTCGCCAAGACGTTCCGATCTCTCAGGCGGGGCATGTAGACGTTTTGTGTCATGAGTTCCCAGAGAGTATCTACGCCAACATGCTCTTGATAAGCATCGCTACTCCAGATGTATTGTTGTAACCGTGCAGCGAAGATGTCAGGTGCAATTTTTGTGACGATTGCATCCTCGTCAGTAAACTTTTCACGGAGGCGTTGGACAATTCTGCCATCTGTCGGCTTTGTGTCAGCAACAGAAAAATCATAGTCATCCTTCCGCGGATCTGCTTGCGAAGGAGCAAGTCCCCATCGATATGCCTTGAAGAGTGCTGTTGTTACGGCATCCTCAGCGGCTTCAAGGTTCTCCGTTGTCTGGTCTAACCGCGCGCCTTCAAGATGAGTGAGTGCCCTGTGTAGGGCATCTCCGTTCATGATAGAGTGCCATGCAAGGTAGTTTTTGACGAAATTTCTGAGTTCTCGGATGTCGTCTCGCCGCGATGCGATGAAGAGGAGGGTATTCCTGAAGGTGCGCGGTCTTTCATCGTCCGTGTTATATGTAAGAATTTTAAGCGCAGCTTCGCGTGCTAAATCGGTCTCCTTCTCGCGACTGGGTAGGGATGCCTGCGGGTGGAGAATGACGTACTGAAGGGTTTGGGAATCCTTGACAAGGTTTACGGATGTAGGACAGACCCTCACGTTTGAAGTGCTTTGAACAGTTCTTTCCAAGCGTGAAACAATTTCAGCGTGGATATCTTCTTCGGAGTATTCTGCTGCGCGATCTATAGCGACTTTATTGAGGTTCTCTTGGGTGTGGAAGTAGTATCTCTCGTCAAGGTTATAGAGGAAATAGAGGTTGCCGGTCATTCTGCTGAGAGCATCGTTGTAGACTGAGACCCCTTGTCCGGGTTCAACAACACCGAGATGAATTTGCTGCCGAGATATACCCTTGACCGCATGGCTGGTGGCACTGCCGAGGAATATGGTACGCGCGATACGCCGTGCTGCACTACCGACCTCAATGAAACTCTGAGAGTCTCGATCAATCTGATCGGTGCGAGAACCGTGGCTGTCTATCTCTTGGACGACGGGGTCCCAATTTCCGCCAGACCTTGCCAAGAGTCTGGTGAATTCATCGGAAAGTGCGGGATCGTCAAGGGTGAGGTTCGCAGGCATTATCAGCAGAGAGGGGTCTTGTTCTTGATAAAGACGAGAAATGCAAGTCGCCATGATTCGAAGGACACCGCGGGTGCGCTGAAATCCAGGGATAGCCGACCAGTCCTGAAAGAGCCGATCGAATATTTCCGGGTGGATAGGATAGCAATCTTTCATGCGTTTCAGGTAGTCTTGATCGCTAACGTTACTCGGATATTCGCTGCGGGAGTTCTGGTACATCCTTCGGAACGCTTCACAGGTCTGGTCGCGTTCTGTCTCGTCAATTAGGTTACCGAACAGTCGCCTGCGCACGACCTCATTAGCGTTATCCACTTCTAACGGAATAGAGACAGCATCAACCCTTTCGAGGATAGATCCGAGGGTATCAAGAGCGGTCATCCCACCTTCGCCGCCTGCGTGTATTTGTCCTTCTGGTAGCGTTGCAACGAGTGTAACGTTCTTAGACCTGTTTACAGACTCTGTAACTGCCTGAAAGAAGGTGTAGATGCTTTCCTGTGTGACGCCTTGTACATTACGGACATAGGCAACGAGTTCATCTATTAAGATGACAGAGGGACCGACGTGTTCAAAGAGTCTGTCCAACTGATTTCCGCCGGGGGCAGTTCCCATGCGTGCGGCTTCACCAATGATATTATAGGCATCCTGTCCACCGAGTTGCTCTGCCATCATACCCCAGAGCGTATTGAGTGGGTCCCCCTGTTTGGTTTCATCTGCGTCGGTCGTAGAGAGGTAGGTACCGACCAGAACAGAGACGTTGGCGTTAAGCGGTGTGTTGTCATCCCAATCCGCTTCCTCCAAGATGTCTTCTATTTCTTCTCGGAGTCGCTTGTATTGATCGTCCGCTGGAAGTTCTCTTAGAATATTAATACCGGTAATAAGATGATAGAGGGCAATGAGACTATGGGTTTTCCCACCCCCAAAACCGGTTTTGAGTTGGATAACTGGATTGCTGCCTTTACCGCCGAGTCGTTTTAGGGTGTTAACCAACAATTCCTTGAGTCCCGGGGTGATGTATGTTTGATTGAAGAAGATGTCGGTTTCGCCATATTCCGAGGTTTTCGCTTTTCCTTCAAAAACTTCCTGAAGATCGGCGGCGAATTCCGATTTTCGGAAAGAACCTTCAATAACATCGGTGTTCGGACGGATGACATCGCGCCATGGGGTGAGGTCTGCTGCTTTTCTACGCGGGAGTTTCGGTTTGGCTTCTACGGTTGGTGCTGTATTGGTTAGCAACTTGTCGCGGATGGTTTCAACTTCCCGTTTCTGTTCAGGGGCATTGATTTGTCCAAGTATATCGGCAATTTCATGGAGTCGGGAGAGGGTATATCCCGATGTGAGGTCTTCTGCTTGGGGATGGGCAACCTTATTTCGTGCTTCGGTTATGATACCTACAGCACTGCGGATGTCCCGATCTGGATCGAAAAGGTATTTAAAAACATCGTGCCAATACTCTCTGAAGAGGTAAGGGAAATCGCCAATATCTATATCCGATTCGTTTTCAAAATGATCTTTTGGTGATAGGTTTTGTACGGTTTTCAGGTTTTTAAGAATGAAGGGACGCATTACATCGCAATAGATATTGAGTGCTTGATAGAGTGCGTCTTGGTTTGGGCGTTTGGACGAGTTCACGTGTTTGGGATTTCCTCTCCATGATTCTTTGCTTTGGAAGTATAGCAGACTTTCAGTTCTAAGTCAAGTGGGACAATTACTGTGCCGGGTCGTTTAGTTTTAAGGGATAAGTTTACTTATGTGAGGGATCTTTGTTCCGGATGCCCGAATTTATTCGGGACAGCGCGCTTTTCCCGAACAAGTTCGGGCGTCCGGACCTAAATTATTGGAAAACTAAACAGCCCTGATTACCGTGTGGTGTTCCACAGTGCGGCGCGGTTTATAAATACTGAAGGATCCTGCAACCATTCCTCGTACCCGATGTTTCCATTATCTGTCAGGTAGTCGATTTTCTCATCAATGCATGCTGCCAATTCGGCATCTTCCAAGGCGAACGTAAAGCCGCCGTACTCGACTGCTTCATCAAGAGCGGTGACAACCAATGCTCTGCCAGAAGTGTGAACAGTATCCCGGTTGCCGATTTCGCCCCGAGCGACTGCGTCAATACTGCCTGTAGCGAGTGCTTCCAGCAGCTCCGATTCGCCAAGTTCACCTCCAAGATAGATAACTTGTGGCATGTTTTCGGAAGGCGGGACGAGATGGCTTCTACCTACCAAATTCGGGGAGATTTCGGCGGCAGTAATTTTATAGTCTGCTGTGCCATCGGCAATAACGGTGCCCTGCGGGGTCTCAATGCTTGCCCCCGCCGCGAGTGCACCGTTGGCATCAACAAGTCCTGTCAGTTCCAGCAAACGCGCTTCTCCGGTGGTGCCAGGAAGCACACCGACGCGTACATCATCAGTGAGAGCAGCATGCGTAGCGAGTCGTTCAGCGTCCTCGGTGCGGACGAGGAGGGATTGGCGAAATTTGACATGCCCGGATGTAAAGACGACCCGTGGTGTGCCTACAGCGTCTTTCGTCCGAGAATCGAGAATTGTGATACCACCCCCGATCATATCATACGCAGGTTCGGCGGATTTGAGCCAGATGCCGGGCCATTCAGGGATAGCCGTTCTGGAAAAAGAGAGCCCCACGCCTTCCATCATTTCGAGTGCTGTCAATAGGTCGGCTTCGTAGCCACGGTGTGTGTCGAACTCAGCGGAATTCGGATCCGCATTGGCACTGTAGCTTATTGGCGCGAAGTAGGCATAAAAGCCGACGTTGAGGACGCGTGTGCCATCTGTACAGGCATCGCTGGTTGTTCCTTGGGTGGATGCGAGGATATTTCGCATCTTCTCGCAGCCTGAAAACATAGGTGCCGTTAGAAGCAGGCATATTAAGGATGCATAGGGCCATACGTGTTTAAGAATGGCGTGCTGAAATCTGCTCAGGTGAAACATCGCTGTCCGCTTATTCCGATAACACGATCGCGCCACACCCCACACGCGCACCAGCAGCACCTGAAGGTTGTGAGGTGAAATCATCTGCACCCGCGTGGACGACAATGCCTCTGTCGACCACATCAACATCGGAACCGGTACCGATTTCCCAGAGATCGGTCGTCAATTCAATGCTGCCGGTGCCGTCCTCACCAACGGTTATATTGCCGATGTCTCCGAGATGGAATTCACCGACTCCCCATTTCCCGTGTGCGACACCGGTGGGATTCCAGTGTCCACCGGTGGACGTGCCGTCGGGTGCACTACAATCACCGCTCTCGTGGATGTGAACGGCGTGGATTCCGGGCGATGCGCCCTGTATTTCAATGATAAGTGTGATTTGGTCGCCGTTTTGTGTGAAAGTCGCTATTCCGGTTACGCTACTGTCGCTTGCTGGGCCGATTGTAGCGATTGCCTGCTTCGCTGATGGTGCTGAAAGAACATCTGCCTGCTGTACCCTACCGCAACTTATTAAAGCGAATGAAATACCAATTAGTAGAAAAAATGAAGTTTTTGTGCCAAGGGTAATTAAGCTCTTTTTCACTGTTGGATCCTCCATTAGAGTTTATTATTCTAAATGCTAACATTCCCGAATTGAGATGGTAGATTTCTAAACCACCTATCCATCAGAATGATAAGGCATTTCATAGGAAAAGTAAAGGATAAATATTGATGTAGAGAGATTCTTTGGGATTCACCGGTGCGGTTGGAAACCGTACCTACCTTGGTTGGAAGAACGAGTTTGGAAAGTAGCGACAGTCTATGGTACGTTTTCTTCAATGCGGATGTGTTGGTTGGGTTCAACATTCTTGCGTGTGCTGACGGTGCCGCTGGGCCAGCGGACATCGATTGTCTCAATAGTGGTGTCCCCGTCTATGCCGAAGATGGCGGTGAGTTCGCTCTGGGAGCAGTAACTGGAACCGCTTTTGACGGTTCGGGTCTGTGTTCCCAAAGCGGAGGTTACACGGATTTCCGCACCGATGCCGTCGCGATTGCTCGTTTGTCCAACGAGTTGGACTTTTATCCAAGCGTTGCGGTTACCACCGTCGTTTCGGAAAAGATATGCCGGTCCGTTGGAGGTGGTAATCAGTAAATCCCAATCGCCATCGTTATCGATATCGCCGTAGGCTCCGCCTCTGCCAACCATTAGGGTCGCCAAGTCCGTGCCGACTTTGTGGATCGCATCGGTGAATTTGCCTTGTCCATCGTTGTGGAATAGATGCGGAAGTTGGGCATAGGTAACTTGGCTCTGGATGGCGTTGATGTCAGTTTCAACGTGTCCATTAGCGGTGAAAATGTCAAGGTTACCATCGAAGTCAAAGTCGAAGAAGAAACAGGCGAAGGTAAGGGTTAGTAAGGTCGCATTGCCGATGTGCGCGGCGGGTGCATCGTCTATGAAGAAGTCGCCTTCGTTGTGGTAGAGGTTGAGCATTTCGTTGGAGAAGTTGCCGATGACGAGGCTCTCTCTGCCGATACGATCATAGTCTGCGGCATCAATCCCCATTGCCCCAGTTGCAACCCCCCTCTCGTCATAGGCGATCCCAGCGAGCATTCCAGTTTCAATGAAGGTACCGTCGCCGTTATTTTGATAGAGTTTATTGGGTTGCGTGTCGTTCGCCTCAAAGATGTCGGGCAAACCATCGGCATTGTAATCGAAAATGCAGACCCCCAATGATTTGCTTGTATTGTCCTCAATCCGTGCGATACGGGAGACATCAAGAAATGTGCCGTCGCCGCGGTTCCTGAAGAGTTTGCTGGACTGACCGGTGTAGGATTCAGGGGTACAATAAGACTTATTTGTGCCATCAAGGGTACAGAATATGTCGTTCTCTATCGTCCACTCGACATAGTTCGCCACATAAACGTCAAGGTGTCCGTCTTTGTTATAGTCGAACCACGCGCAACTGGTGCCGAAGCCGGGGTTATGGATCCCCGCGGTTTCCGTGACATCAACAAAGGTGCCGTCACCACGGTTTTGGAAAAGACGATCGGTTTCAAGGGTGCTAATATAGATATCTGGGTCACCGTCGTTATCGTAATCGGCGACAGCGACTCCCATGCCGTAGAGTGGGACAGCGAGTCCTGCGGATTCGGTGACATCCGCGAATGTGCCGTCTCGGTTGTTGCGGTAGAGTGCCATCGTTTGGCGTTTTTGGGTTGGCTGCCCCTCCCAATCCTTTCCATTGACGAGGAGGATGTCCTGCCAACCGTCGGTGTCGTAGTCGAGGAATGCGCAGCCGGATCCCATCGTTTCGGGGAGGTATTTTTCGCCGAAGGCACCGGTATTATGGATGAAGTCGATGCCTGCTTCGCTCGTGATGTCGGTAAATTGGGGTAAGTTTTGCGCAGCGGCAGTTGGGGGAGTTATCCAGAGAAAAAAAATTAAAATAAAGAAGGCGGAATAAATTGCGCTACTACGAACCAAGAACCCTATCCAACTGCAATTGGGTAAAGTCAGCATGTACTTTATTTTTCGACAGAAATCCATCGCTCCTCCTTCCATGAGGTTTGAATAGCAGTCTGTACATCAGCAACGGCGGCGGCTTCTCGGAAACCCGGATTTGCTTGTTTTCCTGCGTAGATGGCTTGTAAGAACTGGGAGGCTTCAATCGTTTTCAGGTCGTCATAGCCCAATCCAACACCGGGACCGGGGTTGAAATCGCTGTGGAATGGATGGCGGGGACCGCTCAATATGCGCGTGAATCCGTCAGGGAAACCGTCTTCGTTAGGCAAGTAGATTTCCAGTTCGTTCATCTGCTCAAAATTCCAGCGCAAAGCCCCGTCTGTGCCGTGTACCTCAAACGCCATTTCACACTGCGGTCCGTTAATAATTCTACAGGCTTCAAGTGTACCGCGGACACCGTTTTCAAATCGGACTAACGCGCCGACGTAATCCTCGTTCGTAACGGTTTCCATTTTGCCATCTGCGCTGAGCGAGAAGTGTGTGCCGGTGCCTGCTCTTGCTACGGGACGTTCTGGAATAAAGGTCTCTTGCTGGGAGACGATGCTGTTGATGTCTCCAACGATAAAATGTCCCATATCAATGACGTGGGAAATCAGGTCGCCAAGGGTGCCAAGTCCTGCGATCTCTTTCTGAAAACGCCACGAAAGTACTGCGTGTGGATGACTGGCGTAGCCAGCAAAAAATCTACCACGATAGTGGGTGAGCGTGCCGAGTTTCCCCTCCGAAATCAATCGGCGTGCGTATTGGACGACGGGTGCCCATCTGTAGTTATAACCGACACCTGTAAGGACCCCTGCCCGTTGTGCGGCGGCGTAGATAGCCTTCGTTTCGGCAGGATTCCGTCCGACGGGTTTCTCACAGAAGATGTGCTTCCCAGCGGTCGCGGCTGCTTCAACGATCTCAAGATGCATGCTATTTGGTGCAGCGATATTGACTATCTGGATATCTTCGTCCTCTATGACGCGTCGAAAATCGGTCGTTGTGCGTTCAAATCCGAAGCGTGTTTTTGCCTCGGTTGTGCGTTCGGCGACATCATCGGCACAGATGATGAGTTTGGGTTGAAGCGGACTGTTGTGAAATCGGTCTGCGATCTGGCGGTAGGCGCGGGCATGTGTCATACCCATCCAGCCCATGCCGATAATGCCGATGCCTATTATGTTTTCTTTCATTTTTTAAACTATCTGGGTCTAACCGGACTGCCTTTTTTTATCTCGCCCCAAGTGGTTGCGAGTTTGGATCGCGGTTCGACGGGCCGTGGCTTGCCGGGACCGCCATTTTTGATGTTCGCGCCTGTGACTTCAAAATCATCAAAGTGTGCGCGTCCGTCTGCGACAACGAGTCCTGCCTGCCCACCTTTCAGAGGGTCATCATCAATAACGGTAAACACTTCGTCATCGACTTGAAATTCTATGGTGCCATCCTCGTGAATGGTGGCAGTGAGTTCATACCACGTATCAATTTCGGCATCAAATGGATAGATGACCGGAAACCAACTGTTTCGCAGTGCCTTTATAAGTCGGACGGTACCAAAAACGTAATCTATAAAAAAAAGGTAGCGACTATCCTCTTCGCCTCTGTCATGGAGTGTCAATCCGATGCTCGGTGGATCGTTTTTGTCTTTCACCAATTTTGCGCGACAGGAGAGGGAATAGTTCTTCCATGTGAGTTCACCCGTAAGCCAGAGGCTCATGAAACCGGGTAGGAAGATTTCGCCGACGGCTTCACCGTCATCAATCCACCATTTTTCGACCTGCCGGTCGAGGTTAAAAATCTTCCATTCGCGGGTATCTTTGTCTTCAAAATCGTCGCGCCATGTGCCTGCGAGGGCGGGTTGCCACGCCTGTATTGCAAAGCAGGCAATTATGATAATTGCGATTGCTGGTGTTAAGCTTTTCATTTTTTTCTCCTCATGCTTCAGCAACAATGCACTGTCCATCGGCCCCTGCATACGGACAGGAACAGCAGTGTTCAAGGTTTTTCTCATAAATCCCGCTTTGAAGTTTCGATATTTTTTCTTTCCACTGTTCCTGAGCTTCCTGCAATTGTGCTGTGCTGAAATGTATTTGTTCACCCTGACCTTGTTCAGTAAAGAAAAGATTAATAGTTACCATCGGTTGTTCTGGATATCGTCGATGGACAAGCAGCGCATAAAGTTCCATTTCTGGGCGGTGTGCGTCTAAATCATGTATTTCAGAGGTATCGTAAATGATTAGCTGATATTCTCCTGTTGTATCTTTAAAGAGTCTGTCGAGTCTACCCTCAATAATGTGTCCGTTGATACTCGCGTGAATTTGTTGATTGGTATAGGCGGAGGTAGCATTAAAAACGATTTCTCCGATTTCAGAATTGAGAAAATTATTGGCATGTATACGTAACGCTGTTTTGGATTCACGGGTCATCTCTGGGTCATCCTCGGATACCTGTGCAATGAATGTGTCAAGATTTTCCGCATCCGATTGCCGTCTTATCCGGGCAAGTACTCGACGAATGGCACTCTCTCTTCCCTCTTCCTCTGGATCCATGTCTCCGTTGATCGATGGAATCTGTAGTAAGTTCTCTAATTGATACCGCAGCGGGCAGCGGGCATAGTTTGCGAGTTCGGTGACGGAGAAGGCTGCCTCGATTCCAGTTGATTGTAGTGTCGATGGCAAGGGATTTGGAAATTCGACAGTAGTCGTATTACCGGAGACCTTATCCACAGATTCAGATTCTGCCAATTCCCGAGAAATCGGGATTTGAAGTTGGAAGGATTGAGAGTTTGTGTTGCCGTCTTCAAACATCTCCAATGTAACAGGCAAATCCAGTAAAATATCTTCTTCGTTGATATCAAGATTTTTATGAAACCAGCCAAGCATATTTCTCGCTGGAAGGGTCCCGGATAAAATAAGTCTATCACAAGCACGTGTTGTTCCGACATAAAGCAATCGTTTTTTTTCTGCATCCTCTTTCGCACTCGCTCGCTCTTTTATGTGAGTAAGGATATCAGGTTGAGTCTTCCTATAACCGTCATCAGGTTTAAGCGGACTGAAGCCGATACCGAGCGACTCATCAATGAAAGGTTCGGTATCCGTTCGACCTCTCCGGTCAAGTCTTGGGAGTATCACAACAGGAAATTGAAGCCCCTTGGCAGCGTGGACTGTCATGATTTGAACCGCGCCGCTACTTGCCTCAATGGGTGCCTGTCCCTCTTGAGGTTCATCCCTAATTAAGACATCCAGAAATTCGATAAAGTTCGGGAGAAGTCTCGTATTCTCATCTCCGTCAAAGTTTCTGGCAAGTTCTAAGAGTTTTTGGTAATTCGCCCAGCGTTGCTGTCCCTGTTTCCCGGTTTTCAGGGTTCCAATCATTCCTGTTTCATTAACGATGGTAAGGATAAGCTGGTTTACAGGCATCCGATGCGCAACTTGACAGTGCTTTTTTAAAGTGGCTATTGCCCGGTCAAGATCGTCAGAAGGTGTTTGGTATTTTTCGGTTTTGTCCCAGAAATCCGCTCCCTCCTGCAGGGAAATTTGATAGAGTTCGGTGTCAGATATACCAAAAGCCGGACTGCGAAGAAGTGCGACGAGAGATGTATGATTTTTTGAAGGTGCATCAAGGAAGTTGAGGTAGTTCCAAATGTCATAGATTTCTTGTCGTTGATAGAAACCGACACCCCCTGCAGTCAGGTAGGGAACGTCTTCCTCAAGTAAGGCGTGTTCAATATCTGGGAGATGACTTCTACTTCGGATGAGGATGGCGATGTCATCATACCGGATTGAACGCTTCGTTTCCACACCATTCTCGCGCACCCATATCTCATCGGCATTCATCTTCATATTTTTAATGTGGCGTGCGATGAGAGCAGGTTCATTGACCGGTTCACTCCCTTGGCTTCCAAGAAGGATTTCAACAGCACCGTTCGCGTCAACAGGACGCGCTTTTATAAGTGGTTTATACTCCACTTCAAATTCACTTTCCGCTCCATCGCCCATCAAAGAGTTGAAAAAGTAATTGACGAATCCAAGGGTATCGCGCAAAGAACGAAAGTTTTCTGCAAGGATAACATCAATTCCGCAATGGTCTAAGAGCATCTTCTTTGTCTTTTCAAATACACGAACATCTGCGCCTCGGAACCTGTAAATGCTTTGTTTCGGATCCCCAACGATAAATAGATTTGCGCTTTTGAGATTGTCTGTTAGCAGCATCACTAATTCGTATTGTATTTCATTTGTATCTTGGTATTCATCCACCATATAGTACTTATGACGGGAGACCACTTTCTGTCGGATTTCTTGGTTGTCGCGAAGGAGATCACGGGTTTTTAGCTGCAGGTCATTGTGGTCAAGCTTACCTTGGAGGAGTTTAGTGGTTTGGTAATCACTGAGGATGCGGTCATAGAGTATGAATAGGTCCCGGATTGTATCCAATAAAAAATCGTCATCGGTCAGGTTTTCATCCATCTCATTTTCATTGTTTTCAATAGCCGGTATGAGTCGTATCTTTCTCGCAGTTGATACCAGAAATTCGATCTCAGCGTCAATGTTCGTTGTTTTGAGGCCGCTGCCAAGAAACGCACCTTTCGCGATATTACCATTCCCGATCGTAATTAAGTCTTCAATTTCCTTAAGCAAACTTAGCATTTCAGGCGAGTCTGGATTTCGCTCAGGCAGTGCTTCTAATTGTTGTGTTAAATCTCTAACTGCCCCAGCATCTTTACCTCTCGCGAACTGCAAAACAGCATTTAGACATCGGACGAATTGGGCAACGTCAACTGCAGAAATCAGTTTTTCGCGAACCTGCTGTTTCAAAGTTTCGCGGACTTCTGTGCTGTCTGGATTGCTATAAATTTCCCGTATTAGGTGCTCGATTACATCACGCTGATTGACCATAGCAGAGAAGAAATCCACCAACTTCTGCTGTCCACCGTAGCGTTGCAGTAAGCGTGTGAGTTCGGCGCGGTGTCTATCACCCGTATTTGTCGCAATCTCCTTGAGAGTGTCCTTAACAGTTTGCTGGAGCAGGAGTTTCTGATCAATACCTTGTATAATGCTGAAGTTAGCAGGCACACGGGCTTGGAACGGGAATTCCCTCAGGATACGTGAGCAGAATGAATGGATAGTCGATATGTGTGCCGAGTTTATTTCTTCGAGAAAACGCCAGAGCGAATTGCCTTGTTGCTTACTTTCGTTTTCTTTTCCCGCAGACAGTTCTTCGACAATCCGATCTTTCATTTCAGCGGCGGCTTTATCCGTGAAAGTAAGGGCGACAATCCCCCGCAGTTTTTTGACATTTCCTTCACGCAAAATCTTGAGGTAACGTTCAACCAGCACGGTCGTTTTTCCGGACCCGGCACCGGCGGTTACGCAGACGTGTTTTTTTATGTCAAGGGCATCTTGTTGACTCGGTGTTAATTGCATTTTTTAAACTATTAAATCTGGTCATCGTTCCACTACGTTCCACGATGGTTTTCGGTGAAGTTGAGCACCTACTTAGGTTTTAAAAGGATTTAGATTTAGCTGAAGATCACTGCGTAATGAAATTGTGAGTGATTAGCGAACAATTTGTCTTAGCTTTACATTTGAAACAGTGATCAGAAGTTTATAGGTAGTGTTTACATTGTGTAAGTTATTGACATTTTTGTTAGGTTTTGGTAG
>JAPPII010000004.1 GCA_028820845.1 Candidatus Poribacteria bacterium | reverse complement strand
CTCGGCACCGTTGAAAAAGACTATGTGTGGCACTATGAGCAAGAGCAGCAAGACCTTGATAGGCGATTGGAGTTCATCGGTTTGAATGAGAGTCAAGCTCCCATGTTTAGAGGCGAAGAAGGCAGCATCTGGTACGTAAAAATTAAAGATACTTGCGAAATCCGTATGTATAAGTGCAAACCTCACCGAATTGAGCAAGTGCATTGGACCCAGACGCAAACGCAACTGAGTGCCACTGTGATTTGGGCGACCATCCTGAAAGCTTTTGAAAATTGGGAAAACCCCGAACTTGATGAAATTATTGCGATATTAAATGAAGATTACCCGATCCACCAAATCACGCTCTCAATCGGACAGATCGAACAGATGCTTAACACCGCTAAGGATGCTGCGGATACCGAAAAGAAAATTTGGGATCTCATGGTAATGCATGGATTCGATGGTAACACCAACACAGCGACAGTATTCCATAAAATTGCAAGCCAATTCGATCAAGACAACCGGTTCGTCTACAAAACCATTAAGAACGTCCAAAAAATGATGCAGATTGAGGATAAACAGGAGCGATAATATCAAAAAAAATGCGTCGTAATTACCATCTTCTCATCCTCCTTTTCCCAGTCGTCTTTTGGCTTTTCTGTTTTTTTCTGCTCCCACTTGTGTCCGTACTCATTTATAGCTTCATAGAGCGCGGGACGTACGGTGGCGTGCGATGGATTTTTACCCTCGAAAACTATCAACGCCTCTTTGATGGACTGTATCTCGGTATCCTCTGGCGTTCCGTATCAACAGCATTGGTCTGCACTGCAATCTGTCTGCTGCTCGGGTATCCGTTCGCTTACTATCTGGCGCGCTACAGACCGAAACACCGCAACATTTTATTACTCCTCGTTGTTGTTCCGTTCTGGACGAACTTCCTTATCCGTACCTACGCATGGATATTGATTCTACGCACAGAAGGACTTATGAACAGCCTCTTTGGGGCTGTTTTTCCTAATTGGACACCGTTAGAACTACTGAATACGCCGTTAGCGGTGCAGATAGGACTCGTCTACGGTTACCTTCCGTTCATGATACTCCCGTTGTATGCGGCACTGGAGCAATTAGATATGTCGCTGTTAGAAGCGGCACAAGATTTAGGGGCATCGCCACGGCATGCGTTTTGGCATATAACTGTTCCGTTGAGTCTGCCCGGTATTCTCGCGGGATCGATGCTGGTTTTTATTCCGACGGTCGGTGCGTTCCTAACCCCAGATTTGCTCGGTGGTGGGAAAGTGAGCTACATTGGGAATGTGATTGAGAGACAATTTAAAACAGCACGGGATTGGCCCTTTGGCTCCGCGCTTTCATTTATGCTGATGGGCATCGTACTTGTTGGTACGATACTATACTTTCGCTCTTTACAGCAGAACGAGCCTGAAACTAATTAATACCGTTCTAACTGTGTGAAAAAAATAAATTCGGTAATGTTGAGTGCGGTTCCAAACCGTGAAGAAATCCGCAGAAATACCCAAGCGAAAACCTTACCGATTCGATTGAAAAGTGTGAGTCGTAGTGAAAGTCGCGAGCAGGAGCTCGCTCCTACAAAAATAGACGATGATGAAAAAGATTCTTGAATGCAATATAGGTCTGGTCTATCTGTTCCTCTACGTTCCGATATTAGCAGTTGTCGTGTTCTCGTTCAACAGCGGTGAACAGATTTCTGTCTGGCAAGGGTTTACCTTGGGTTGGTATGCGAAGCTGTTTGAAAATGCGGCATTATGGCGAGCTTGTCGAAACAGTTTGATTGTTGCGGGTATTGCTACCTGTATCGCAACTGTTATCGGTACAACAGCGGCACTTGCTATAGAGAGGCATCGGTTTCGTTTCCGAACTGCCCTTGAACGATGCCTCTATCTTCCGATCATCATCCCCGACATTGTGCTGGCGATCGCGCTATTGACCTTCTATGTGCAAGTCCGCATCCCTCTCGGTCTGCTCACTGTAATTATCGCGCACGGCGTTTTCAACATCGCGTACGTCACCGTTGTCGTCCGGGCCCGCTTACAAGGCTATGATCACACACTGGAAGAGGCAGCGCGCGATCTGGGCGCCAACGAGTGGCAGACGTTTTGGCGGATAACGCTCCCTCTTATTGCCCCTGGAATTATCGGCGGTGCGCTGCTCGCCTTCACGCTCTCCATAGATGATTTTGTCATCACCTTCTTTACTGCTGGCGTTGGCTACACAACCCTGTCCGTCCATATCTATTCCATGCTGAAGTTCGGCATCACCCCAGAGATTAACGCTATCTCAACGATGTTGTTGGCAAACTCAATCGTGTTTATCCTGCTTTTTCTGTGGTTTCAAGGCAACACCGCCTCCAGTAGTCAGAACGGAGGATCATGAAAACCGGTAGTCCTACCGGTACAGTCTGCGAAACAATTAGGAAATTTGGACAGACTGTGATATAATTCCTCTATTGGCGCAACGGGAACCAAAAGACAACATGCATTATTTCCGAACACACACAGAAATCAATCTGGGGGCAATTCGGCGAAACGCTGAAGCAATCAAGGCTTATGCTGGCAAACAACTCATCGCCGTTATAAAAGCAGATGCTTATGGACACGGGATGATCCGCGTCGCAGAAACGTTGTCCACAGTCACTGATATGTTCGCAGTCGCAACAGCTGAAGAAGGAATTAGGCTCCGTCAGACAGGGATCCACAAACCTGTTCTTATCCTCTTTAGTTCTCTGACTGAGGAAGCGACGCAAATCGTTGAACACGAATTGACACCAACGGTAGCGGATTGGGAGTTCGCGAGTCGATTAAACGAAGTTGCGCCGAGAAACCTAAAGATTCACGTTAATATCAATACAGGCATGAATCGGAGCGGTGTTCGTTGGACGGAGGCGAAGCAGTTTCTAAAGAAACTCGAAACACTGGAGCAACTTGAGATTGAAGGGCTGTTTACACACCTTGCGACTGCAGATGAGACGGATAAAAGTTTTGTCGCTGTCCAACTAAAACGTTTTTCATCGGTGCTTGTAAGCAATCGTGTAAAGATGGTTCATGCAGCGAACAGCGCAGCAACACTTGCGGTTGCAGCATCGCATTTCGATGCCATCCGTCCGGGTTTGAGTTTATACGGCATCTATCCTGCATCCGAAAAACCAATTGCGTTAGAATCAGCCCTCACCTGGAAAACACGGGTTGGATGGGTAGGTTCTGTTTCAGAAGGGGAAGGCATTAGCTACGGATTGACCCACAAAGCACCACACCAGACCCGTATCGCGATGGTACAGGTAGGCTATGGCGACGGCTATCCGCGTGGGCTTTCTGGGGTCGGTGAGGTACTCATCGGTGGTGTGCGGTGTCCAATCATCGGAAGGGTCTGTATGGACGTGAGCGTGGTGCAGCTCAGCGATGCAGCTAACGTATCCGTCGGTGATGAAGTGGTACTGATTGGTAAACAGGAAAATGCTGAAATTACGGTTGATGAAATCGCTCACCGCGCAGGAACGATCTCTTATGAGATATTGACGCAGATAGGGTCCCGCGTGAAACGGATTTTTAAAGAATGCTAATTGAAATCAAGAATGTATCACTCTTTTTTGGCACGACTGCGGCGTTAGATAACCTCTCGTTGGAGGTGCAAGGCGGTGCTGTCGGCTTACTCGGACCCAATGGTGCCGGAAAAAGCACGTTGCTTAAAACGCTACTCGGTTTCGTCAAACCCAACCAAGGCAGTGCAGCGGTATTTGGAATGGACGTAGAGAGACAACCGCTGGAAATACGCAGACAGGTCGGATATATGCCAGAAGACGAATGTTTAATTCCGGGAATGACTGCTGTCCAACTCGTTGCCTACGCTGGTGAACTCTGTGGGATGCCGAGACGGGATGCCCTGCAACGGGCACACGAAGTCCTCTACTACGTTGGGTTAGACGAAGAACGCTACCGCATCGTGGGTGAATACTCCGTTGGAATGAAACAGCGCGTGAAATTAGCCCAAGCATTGATACACGATCCAAAGTTGCTACTGCTCGACGAACCGACAAACGGCATGGATACCAATGGTAGAGAGGAAATGCTTGAACTCGTTAAAGACATCGCAACCGATAAAAATATCAATGTAATTTTATCCTCGCACTTGCTTCCCGATGTAGAGTCCGCATGTGAGGAGATTATCGCACTTTCACACGGAAGTGTTGCTGCGCATGCACAGATAGACGCACTTAGAAGGGAGAAAGGACGAGCATACGACTTGAAAATCGTAGGCGACACCGATGCTTATATTGACGCTCTGGAACGTCATAATTACCAGATTGAATTGCGACCCGACAAACGCCTTCACGTTACATCCGAAAACGGAGAACAGACGGATACACAAATCTTCTTCAAACTCGCTTACGATACCGGGGTCCAACTCCGCCAGCTGCGTGAGGTGAAACATACGTTAGAGGACATTTTCGCTGACGTGATGCGTGTGGAATTTTTTAACGATTAAATAGCAGATAGCGATTAGCGGATAGCGAATATTGAAGTTTTTTAGCGCCCGACATTTTATGCGTATTTCAACACTTTGTCTTTTAGTGGCGGTTATACCCACCGCCAGCGAGGCAAATGAGATGCTCCGTATTGCTGGTATGGGTGGCACCCGTATCGCAACATCTGCAGATGACGCGGGTGTATTTGGGAATCCGGCATCGCTTGTATCGGTTAAACACCACAATTTTGCGTTCGGCATCGCCGCTGAGAATCTTCACTGGACAGAACTGCCGAAACACGGTAGAAACCAGTTCGCCGCTGAAGTCAATACAGATTTATATCCGTCAATCTACTACTCACATGCCTTCAACGAATGGGGGTTCAGTGCCGGATACAACGCTAAATCCACCAATTACGCGAATTTTACGCTCTCTGCGACTCGTGCTGAATACAATACGAACGCCCGTCGGTTTTCCGCTGAAACCGATCTCATCACAGATTACTCATTGTTCCGTGAAGATAATTGGGTGGTAGGACTTAGCCGCAAAGTCGCCGGATCGGTCATAGGGGTCCGATTAAAGTGGATCGCACAGGACGTGAAAACCGGGGCGGTTGTGTCCACCTTGAACCTCGCAGCACGGCACGGTCCCGACGTAGATGTGCATGCGCCGGAGCAACTGATAGCGGCAATTACGGAAGAACTACAATTCGGAGATAGAGTTCGGGATATTGTTCACGAACAGCAACCGACTTATGACAGGACAGCCAACCGATTAGAATTAGATATTGGGTTGCAACGCGAGGTATGGCTCGATGCGCATCATGTAAACCCACCGCTACAGGTAGGTATCCTCTTTGAAAACCTTCTACGGGCAGATTTAGTAGAACCTCTGCCGTTTCGATTTGGTATAGGGATCTCCTATGAACCTCTGAAATGGATTGCAGTGGGGGCAGATATTTGGCGGGATACGGGACAGAGCGGACTCGGTTTCGCCGTTGGGACTGAATTACACAAAACGTGGAGCAGTGGATATCTAATAACAACAGCACTCCGAGCCGGGGCAGGACGTGAAAACGCAACGCTATACTTTTCAGTTGGTGCGGGGTTAAGGCTCGGTACTACTTATTTGGAATACACGTTCGGGTTGGGAAGTTTCACCTACACATCAAACCGACACCTATTGGCATTCACCTTACGACTCTAATTCAAGATGCAGAGCAAAAAATAGATTCGTAATGTCCGGTGCGGTTAGAAACCGCACCTACCAGTTTTTTACCGCGTAAACCCTATCTCATTCAAGGAGTTAAGCCGTATGACAGCTAAAAATAACGTTATTCAGATTGGCGTTGCCGAAGTGGACATTACGCCAGATTATCCGATTCGACTGAGTGGTTATGGCAGCCGTCGCGAAGAATCCGACGGCATCATTCAGCCGATATGGGCAAAGGCACTCGCTATTGGGGACGATACTGAGGATCCCGTTGTCTTGGTTGCAGTCGAAAATTGCGGTTTACCGGACGAACTCACTGAGGAAGTGTCGCGCCGAATGAAAGAAAAGACAGGGATTTCCCGTGCGCATTTCGTCGCCTGTTTTTCACATACACACAGCGCGCCGTGTTTAACCAATGCAGCACCGTTTCTGTTCAGTACGGATATACCGCCAGCGCATCAGGAGAAGATTGATCGGTATACCCGTCAACTCACCGACTGGATGGAAGCCGTTGCACTGGAAGCACTCGCAAATCGCGAGCCGTCACAGTTGACGTGGAGCATCGGAGAACTCGGTTTCGCAAAGAATCGGCGAACCGAAGGGGGACCGGTAGATCATTCGTTGCCGTGCCTGCAAGTCAAAGGTGAAGATGGGACGTTGCGCGCTGTGTGGGCAAGTTATGCGTGTCACTGCACGACGTTGGCGGGTACAGACAACCACATCTGTGGCGACTGGGCAGGATTTGCCCAAGAGGATATCCAAAGCGCACTTCCCGGTGTAACTGCCCTCATCACAATCGGCTGCGGTGCTGATGCGAATCCTGAATCGCGGATGATGCCGATGCCTGATGGCGAAGAAGAGGTTTTCAGCACGCGTTTGGCGTATGCGAAAGCCCATGGAGAGGCACTTTCAGAAGAAATCCAACGGATGCTAACAAGAGACGCAAAACCGATCTCCAGTGTCCCGATCGGTGCGTTTGAGAGGGTCAATCTGCCGTTTGACACGCTACCGACCCGTGAAGAGTGGGAGGCACGCGTTGCAGCGGGTGGTCACGATGCCTATCACGCACAAAAGCACCTTGAACGCTTGCAGCGCGGAGAGGCGATACAAACGGAACTCTCCTATCCTGTGCAGGCGTGGCGATTTGGCAACGAACTTGCCGTTGTTTTCCTGGCAAGTGAGGTGGTCGTCGATTACTCACTCCGTCTGAAGCGTGAGTTGGACGCCAAACGGCTCTGGGTCGGTGCGTACGCGAACGCATTTCCGGGGTATATTCCGTCTGAGCGGGTGTTAGCAGAAGGCGGTTATGAAGGTGGGGGTGCCATGCTCTACTTCGGTCCGCCGACCCGTTTTGCGCCGGGTGTTGAGCAGTTGGTAATTGACGCGGTGCATCGGTTGTTACCGGACGGATTTTAGCGGACGCAAAACCGATTGCAAAATCTACTGAAGAAATCGAATAAAGTTTCCTTCACAATGTTTTCACCTGAAGTGCTTGTATATCCATAAAGCCAGCCATATTATGAGGATAAATCCTATAAGCACTCCTCCAAAAACAATGTATAGAAAGGTAAGAAGGTCATCGAACCTCCCCATTATAAGTTCTATCATAACCCAAGTTGCCACTTATTTAGACACATAGAACGCCTCTGGAATGCAAGGGGTTAAACACGCTATTTGTATCAGTTTTATTTAACCAGAAGCAATTCGGGAAATTGAGGTATTGCTTTCACAATAACCGTACTCATTGTTCCACTACCCCAACCTATGAGTCCAACGCCAATAGAAAATCCGGCAAAAATAAGTCCTTTAAGGTAAAGACGGATATCGGATTCTTCGTAGCTATTTACACGAGTTAAACGTGTATTTTCTACATACAAAATAGGTATAATAACAGTCGTCATCGCCACCAGAACAAGTAGCAGATACGCGTCCGCTGTCCCCTTGATCCAAGTTGCTAATACAGGAGTGGTAGCCAGTCCAGCAAAAATGAAAGCATAAATGGACTCGCTGAGTCGTAAGGGTCTATTGTTGCTTATATGTGTATTTTGTAAGTATAGAACGGGAATGACAATAACGATCACTACTCCCATAACCACCGCCAATATGAGTTGCCATTCCCTTAAAGTGCTATGCGTGAAGAAAGCCAATAAATACGCTACAGCCCCAATACTCAACAATGAAGACACCTTTAGGGCAGATAGGTTCATGAGCTTTTGAGCTTCCCTTGCAAGGCTATAAGAAGAGCAGAATGAAAAAGGTGCGGTCAGCAACCGCACCTTCTACTTTTTTCATTAAATCAATCCTGCTTCCTTAATCGTCTTCCGTAAGGATTCAAGATTCGCAGCGGTCATCGGTGCGAGTGGCAACCGCAATTTTCCGTTGAGTTTGCCCATCAGTTGGAGGGCGGTTTTTGCGGGAATGGGATTCGTTTCAATAAAGAGATCCACCGCCAAAGATAACGTCTTATAGTGGAGTTTACGGGCGAGATCGAGATTGCCTGCATGGAAAGCATTGCACATCTCAGCAACGTCTGCCGGTGCGACGTTTGCGACGACAGAGATAACGCCTTTACCGCCGACAGCCATGATTGGCAGCGTGTTCACATCATCACCGGAGAGCACAACGAAATCATCGGGACATAAGTCGACGACTTCACTGGCGCGCTTGAGTTCACCGGTCGCCTCTTTGAGGGCGACGATATTCGGATGTTCAGCGAGCCGCGCAATCGTCGGTGAAAGGATGTCCGTACCGCAACGCCCCGGAACGTTATAAACGACGATCGGGATGTCCACTGTATCGGCAATCTTCATGTAGTGGGCATACAGCCCATCTTGGGTAGGTTTGTTGTAATAGGGCGTGACAATTAGCGCAGCGTCCGCACCAGCGGCTTTGGCGTGCTGCGTTGCGCGTAGGGTGCGCGTCGTTGAGTTGGAACCCGTCCCGGCGATGACAGGTACTTGCCCATTCACCGTCTCAACTGTAATTTCTATGACCCTATCGTGTTCAGCCTCAGACAGCGCAGGGGATTCACCTGTTGTGCCACACGGGACGATGCCGTGTGTGCCGCCGTCAAGCTGAAATTGAATCAGTTCCTTGAGTTTCGCCTCGTCAAGCGATTCATCGTCCTTAAAGGGTGTGACCAGTGCAACATACGAGCCTTGAAACATGTAAGTAAACCCTCCTTGATGCTTACGGCACAACGGCGTGTGCCTGCTACGATGCTTATGGCAAACGGCGTGTGCCTGCTACTTTTAATAATTCCACGCGTCCGTTGTGAGTTCACCCACGTAGATCACGCGGGCATCGCCTTCAAGATAGACGTTCCGAGCTTCTCCGTTTTCCACGTCAAAATGGATTTTCAAAACCGCACCACTCGCTGTTTTTACATCAACTGGCGATTCCACCTTGCCTAACGTCGCAGCGACAATCGTCGACGCAATCGAGCCAGTCCCACAAGCGAGTGTTTCATCCTCAACACCGCGTTCATACGTCCGAATATCAATTAACGCAGAGGATTGGACTCGGATAAAGTTGGCGTTCGTCCCAGCCGGTTTGAAATCATCGTGATACCGCGTCTGTTGACCGAGATCGAAAACATCCGTGTCCTCTAAGTCCTCCACAAAGAAAACGACGTGCGGCACGCCACTGTTTGCGAAGCCCACGGTGTGCACTCCATCATCCAATTGCAGCGGGACATTGAGTCGGATATCCGTTGGATCGCTCATACGCACTTTAACGTTCTCACCGACGATTTCAGATTCATAAATTCCAGCATTCGTCAGGAATCGCATCTGTTCGGACGCGAGACCGTTTAGGTAGGCAAATTTGGAAATGCAGCGTGCGCCGTTTCCACAAGTCTCTACCTCGCCGCCATCAGCATTGAAGTAGCGCATACGAAAGTCAACGTCGTCCGCTTTTTCAACGAGAAGCACGCCGTCAGCACCGACTGACATGCGGCGTTGACAGAGTTTCGTCACAAAATTTGTATCGGTGCTATCCACAATCTCCGCAAAATTATTGATAATCACGAAGTCGTTACCCGCACCACTGAGTTTCATAAAGGGTATTTTATCCATTGTCCGTCCTTTATTGCCGAGATGTGTTTTCTGAGAGGTATGATAAAATTATTTGGCTTTCACGTCAAGCATTTTTTGGTAGGGTATCGGCACTTGGATGGTTTCCTACCAGAGATAGAACCGATGTTAAGGCGTGCGTACGGAGTTCCTCTACAATCCCTAAAACATCGTCGTAGCTATCAGATGTAACGAGGCGGTTGCGAAAAGGTTTGACGTAGGGAATGCCCTTGAAATAATTGCTGTAGTGCCGACGCATCTCAATGAGACCGAGTTTTAAGCCCTTCCACTTAATAGAGAAATCGAGATGTCTTCTAAAGACGGCGATCCGCTCATCTATGGAGGGCGGTGGGAGCAATTCATCCGTCGCGAAATAGTGTTTTATCTCGTTAAAAATCCAAGGGTAACCGATGGCGGCGCGTCCAATCATAATACCGTCAACGCCGTATTGTTGGCGCATCTGCGCTGCTTTCTGTGGACTATCAACATCACCGTTGCCAAACACCGGAATCTTCATGCGCGGGTTATCCTTAATCCGACCGATGAGTGTCCAGTCGGCACTGCCCTTATACATCTGCCGACGGGTTCTGCCGTGAATCGCGATGGCTCGAATACCGACATCTTGTAGGCGTTCAGCGACTTCGACGATGTACTTCGTTTTATCGTCCCAACCGAGTCGGGTTTTGACGGTGACAGGGAGTTTCGTGGCTTTTACCATCTCGGCGGTCATCTTCACCATTTTAGGGATGTCCTGCAGGATACCGGCACCCGCGCCTTTACACGTAACCTTTTTGACGGGGCAGCCATAGTTGATGTCGATAATATCGGGTTGAACGCGTTCGGTGATTTCGACAGAAGCGCGCATGGCTTCGATGTCGTGACCAAAAATTTGGATACCGATGGGTCTTTCTGCTTCAAAGATGTCCAATTTGGCAACGCTCGGCGCGGCATCGCGGATGAGTGCTTCGGAGGAGATGAATTCGGTGTACATGAGATCCGCACCGTTATCCTTGCAGACGGCGCGAAAAGGTGGATCGCTCACATCTTCCATTGGAGCGAGCAGTAGTGGGAAATCTGAAATGTGGAGGTTGCCGATTGTTAACATTTAGTGAATATTTTTGGATTAAGATAATTTCGTTA
Source organism: Candidatus Poribacteria bacterium (assembly GCA_028820845.1). Lineage (NCBI taxonomy): Bacteria > Candidatus Poribacteria > Candidatus Poribacteria bacterium. Next base: position 74,285 of record JAPPII010000004.1, on the reverse strand, counting down.
TGTTCAATTTTGGATAAAGTTATTATACATCGTAAATGCCCCATTGTCAAGGACATCAGAAATAGGAAACAGGAATTAGGTGTTTGACTTTTTTCCATTTTCGTGATAGATATAAGGACACACTGTGGAACGTTGTTCATTCACACCAATTCAATAGCGAGGTCTTTCTTATGAGATGTATTTTTGTCGGTATCGAATATGCTGGAAAATCGACGCTGGTAGACCTGTTGACGAACTACTATCGGCACCGGAAATTGATGGTTCACGTCGATGATCACTTCACTATCCCCGATTCAACCCTCAGCCCAGAATCAAGAGCGGCGTACGTGAATTTCCCCGACGATGTGAAGGAGCGGATGCAGCGGATGCAACTCCAATACCACGTTGAAGTCATCAAAAACTATCCGAATACGATGATTGCAGGTTGGCATATCGAGGAACTCGTCTACTCCTCGTTCTATGGAGATGACCCAGACAGTACGTATTACTCAAAGTACCATATTAATGCCCAGCGTGGATACGAAACACAGGTCATTGAAGCGCGGTTGCCGGATGTCGTTATGATTCACGTTGATGCCAGCGATGAGGCGATCGTAGAACGGATGGAGACAGACCCGCACGAATATCAGATTATCAAAAAAGCCGATATTCCAGAGCTCAAACGCCTCTTTCAAGAGGAGATTGATAGGTCGTTATTTGCGCAAAAAGGACGCAAGATTGTGTTGGATACAACAGAAAAGACACCGTCCGAATCGCTTGATGAATTGCTACTGCTCTCCGAACCGCTCGTCACGTTTGGTGAGCTCGCTGTCCGTGCGATGGAGGTGCCGGATACCGATTATGAGATCCGCTATGAAAACGGTGTGCGGAAAATCATACCGGCATAGGAAGGTGGCGAGGCACAGAGACCTCGCCAAACATATAATAGTTTCGGAATTATCTGCTCAGCGGATGCGCGCGGTTTGCAATTGGGAAGGAGACGCGTCCGCCAGAGAGTTGGGACTCATAAGCACCGAGAATCATCTCGAGTGCAGCGACCGCGTCTTCAGCAGCGGAAATTGGTTTTCGGTCGTTCTCAATCGCATCAATGAGATCGCGAATAGCAAGATCATTACCACTGGAGAAAGGTGTGTCGTCTAAGTCGATGGCTTCCCACGCTTGATCTGGACTTGCAGGGACAAGGACGGGATAGGGGTAGACCATAAGTCGATTTGCGACATCACCGCGGAGCGAGAAAATACCGTCGCTGCCGACGATCTCCATACCGTATCGACCAGAACCCGCCTGATCTCTCCGGGATTCAAAGAAACCACAGACACCACTTTTGAAAGAGAAGTAACTGTTGATACAATCGCCAGCAACGGGTCCAACAGGTTCCGTCGGCTTGTGGTCGTCACCATAAGCGACCTCTTTGCCGTTGTTGGTAACGTGTCCCTGCATCCATGCGACATCACCGACGAAGAAGCGCATCATATTAAATAGGTGGGTCCCAAGGACGATCATATCCTCCCCACCACCGCGATGGTCCTGCTTACCACTGGCATGAATGGCTTGGACAGTGCCGATCTTTCCGTCGTTGAGCATCTTCTTAATTGCATGGGTTGCGGGGAGATAGACCGCCTGATGTGCGACTGCAACCTTCTTGCCGTGTGCTTTCGCCGTTTTAACAATTAGATCGCCATCGGCGAGTGTTGCCGTCATCGGTTTTTCAGAGTAAACGTGGCATCCTGCCTCAATACACGCAGTCACCATGTCCACATGCTCAGTCGTCCAGCGCGGACAGACGCTTACAATATCAAGGTCTTCTTTCTCAAGCATATCCCGATAATCAGCGTAGCTGCGGACCGCACCTGCCTCTGCTGCGGCTTTTTCTCTGCCAGCCTCGTCCGGATCAGCGACAGCGATAAACTCAGCGTTGTCTATACCTCTATATGGGGTATGAAGCGCGTGTCCAAAGTTGCCTGCTCCGGTATGCCCGATAGCGGCGGCGCGATATGTTTTCTGGCTCATTTTTTCTCCATTTCTGTGTTACGATTTAGTAGCCCTTCGTCTTATCAACAACGTTAACCAACGGTTCACTTGCAACATAGCGATGTAGGTTGTCGATAAAGAGTTGCATGGCGCGTCTCCGAATGTGCTGTGAAGCACCGGCACTGTGCGAAGTTAAAATTACGTTCTCCTGTTCCCACAATGGACTCTCTGGTGGACACGGTTCCGTGTAGGTCACGTCTAACCCTGCCCCTGCTAACTTCCCACTCCGAAGCGCAGCTACCAACGCCTCTTCGTCAATAACCTTGCCGCGACTCACATTCACGACGTAACTACTGTCTGGCATCTGACTGAACTGTGCGTGTGATAGGAGTTTATGCGTTTCAGGTGTGCTCGGACAACAGACCATAACGATGTTCGACTGCGCCAGAAACGGCATCAATCCGTCCAAATTATAGAGTTCCGAAACAGTATCGGGTTTGTCAATTGATTCAACATCCGCAGCGACGACCTCAAATTCAAATGCGCGCGCACGTGCAGCGATTGCCCTTCCGATACCACCGAGTCCAAGGATGCCCATCGTCATCCCCGCGAGTTCAATACATTGTGTGCGCTCCCAATGTTTTGTCTTCATAAATTCCAACTGTATTGGAATGTGTCGGGTAAGGGATAAAAGGAGCGCGAAGGCGTGTTCGGCGATCTGTGTGCCGTATAAGCCCCGACAATTTGTGAGGACAACATCGCTCGCTTTGAAGCTCGGGTACATGAATCCCTCAACGCCGGCATGTGGTTGGTGTGCCCAACGCAATGCGTTTGCTTCAGACATTGCGTCTTCACCGATGTGCCCAAATAAAATCTCGACACCGGCGATATGTGCGCGCAACGGGTCTCCATGCGGGAGGAAACTCACTTCCACGTTCTCTGGAACGTCTGATAACATCGCCTCAATTTCCGGTGCCTGCCGACTGCCAATTAAGACTTTTATTTTTTCCATACGCCTCTCCTATCTGGACATGTACTGTTCATCAGATTAGTCACTAATCGAATCTGCGTGTTTTGCCCACTGGAAGTCCAATTCGCTGATGCCGCCTGCATCGTGGGTCGTCAAATCAATTGTCACGCGGTTATAGACATTGAACCATTCTGGGTGATGATTCATTGATTCAGCAATTAGGGCAAGTTGTGCCATAAATCCGAACGCAGTAACAAAAGTATCAAACTGGAATTCCTTGTGTAATTTACCGTCTTCCATGGTCCAACCGCTGAGTTGTTCGAGGTTTTCCTGAATTTCAGCGTCCGAGAGTTTTTTCGCTGCCATTAAAACTTCTCCTCAAGATGTGTGTAGGGATTGTGAAGGTCATTTAGCGGGTAGAGTCGTAAGTCCTTGCAGAGTGGACGAATTTCTCACACCAAATGACGTTGACCGAAATTGTAGTGGAAAATAGATATATATGCAAGTTAAAATAGAGATAGTTGTCAGTTTTATGGTTGTTGGTTATTGGTCAGAATTACGCGTCAAAATTTTATACATCTTAGTAATAGATAGAATAGGACTTACGCAAAATTGCGTCAGAACGTCCATCTTGATATGATGAAGACACTTGCTATCAGGGGTAGGTGCGGTTGGAAACCGCACCTACCAATGGAGTGTGTAAGTCCTATAGGATTAAAAAAATTAAATAGGCACAATGAATAGATAGGAGGAACGAATGGCAGGTGCAACAACGCTTTATTTCCCAGAAGTCGGTCCCCAGTGGCAAGACTGGGTTCAGGTAACGAACGTCGGCACGGAACCGACGCGCGTAACAGCGATAGCCAGACATGCCCGTAACGGACAACCCACATGGTCAGAAGAGAAAACGATACAACCCTTCGAGTGCTGGACACCAAACGTTGAGGCGATAAAGGAAAACTCCTCAATGCAGTTCAGTGCGGATCAACCGATTGTCGCCGAACGGCACATGCACAGGGGCACAAACGTTCTCGACTTTATCGGTGCAGCCCCAGAATACGAGACAGTCGGACAGCGACTTTTCTTTCCAGAATTGGTATCAGGCGCACACGATTGGTTTCGGGTCCTAAACGTCGGTGAAGCGGACGCACACGTCAACATTACCGTCCGAAACAGAAACGGTAGGGTGCTTCGGCAACGCCACCACGTCATCAAACCTTTCTGCTGTTGGGATCTCAACGAAGGCGTTATGGGGAACGTCACCGGCACGGTTGAGATGCAGAGTTCGCAACCGATTGTGGCAGAACGTCATCTCCACTACCAAGGTGGGAAAACATCCGTTGGGCAATTCGGGCAAGTGATCGCTGATGCGCCTCGCACGCTCTATTTTCCTGAGGTCGGACCCGCATGGGAAGACTGGGTCGTGATTGTCAACGTCGGCAGGGAACCTGCTGAGGTAACCATGATTGCGCGTAAGGACGATAACGCACAAGCAACATGGACGAAAAGACATAGCCCCTTGGGACCTTTTGAGTGCTGGACACCGGATATGGATGACATTAAAGTGAAATCTTCCGTAGAGGTCCGTAGCGATCAACCCGTTGTCGCAGAACGGCACATGCAAAGCGGAACGGCTATTATCGACCTACCGGGTGCATCCGCAGAGGGTGGACATGTGGGTATCCGACTTTTCTTCCCTGAAGTCGCAGCGGGTGCTAGGGACTGGTTCCGATTCCTCAATGTAGGGGAAGCAGATGCCTTCGTCAATATTATCGTTCGGAATAAAAACGGTGATATTCGTCGGCAGGTGCATCGCCAGATTAAGCCCCTCTGTTGTGTGGATTTAGATGAGGGGGCAATGGGAAAAGTTCGTGGCACCGTTGAAGTCCAAAGCACACAACCCATTATCGGTGAACGGCACTTGCACTACCAGACAGGGCATAAAGGTGCGGTTGTCGGGGAATATGGGGTTGTCATTGGAGAGTAACACATGGCATGGATTCAGACTGTAGACGAGACCGATGCAACGGGTATCGTGAAAGAGGAATACGACGCTGCTATCGCGCGGGCGGGTGAACTTTACAACATCGTCAGGCTTTTTAGTGCGCGCCCGAAAAGCATGCGCGCCTTTGTCGAACTTTACAAAGCAGTGATGCACGATGAGGATTGCCCCTTGACTCGGATGCAACGGGAGATGATCGCGACTGTCGTCTCGAAAGTGAATGAATGCCACTACTGAATCGTTGCACACGCAGATGAGTTGCGGGTTCAACTCACAGACGAACAGATTGCAGCTTTTACGAAGGATTTCCGAACTGCCGATATTGACGATACCACGAAAGCGATTCTTGAATTCGCTGTTAAGGTAACAAAATCAGCGTCTGCTGTCACACTGGCAGATTTGGAACATCTCCGCAGTTATGGGTTGACGGACGAGGCACTTTTCGCTATTGTGGAGGTTGTCGGATTTTTCTGTTATGTCAATCGGATAGCAGACGCATTTGGAATTGAATTAGACACATTTTTGGAAGAGAGGAGAGAAAGCTTGCACTTGGCAAGTGAGAATTAGCATATGAATTTAGACAATAAAATCGCTATCGTAACAGGTGCTGGACAAGGTATCGGAAAAGCCATAGCCGTCAGACTCGCCAACGTTGGCGCGGATGTCGCTATCATGGATTTGAATATGGATGCAGCAGCAGCGGTGGCACAGGAAATTGAGGGCATCGGACGCAGGTCGCTACCCCTTCAAGCCGATGTCTCACAGTCCGCTGACGTTAACGCCGCCGTTGAGAAGGTTATTTCCACGCTCGGTCGCGTTGATATCCTTGTTAACAATGCCGGCATCGCGGGACGTACACTCCCACTTACCGACTTAGAAGAGGCGGATTGGGATGCCGTGATAGGCGTAAATCTCACAGGCGTTTTTCTATGTTGTAAAGCGGTTATCCGTCCGATGATTGCGCAGAATTACGGCAGAATTGTGAATATCGCCTCAATTGCTGGAAAAGAGGGCAATCCGACGTTGATTCCGTATTCGGTATCTAAGGGAGGGGTTATCACCCTAACAAAGGCACTCGCTAAAGAGGTAACGGATTATAATATCCGTGTGAATGCCGTCTCTCCCGCTGTCATTCAAACACCGATTTTGGAAGGTATGGCGCAGTCAACGATTGATTATATGGTGGGTAAGATTCCGTTGGGGCGCGTTGGGCAACCGGAAGAAGTTGCGGCGGTCGTGAATTTCTTGGCTTCGGATGAGGCGAGTTTTGTGACGGGTCAGTGTTATGATGTGAGTGGTGGAAGAGCGACATATTAGATAGCGGTCAGCGGTCAGCAATCCCGGGGAATGCCATAAGGCATTCATACCGTTGATTTGCTGACTGCTGACTGCTAATTGCTACTTACTCCGCGATACAATAGAGATACTTCCCACCGCGGAGGTATAACTCGTTCCCTACAATCGCTGGCGATGCGTTGAAACTATCGTCCAAAGTATTTTCTGCCAAGATTTTAAATTCGGGACCCTGTTGAACAACGTTCACGACCCCATTCCGTCCAGCAACGTAAAGACGATCCGCCGCGCCAACAATAGAGGCATAAACGCCAGAAACACCTTTGAGCCGTACCGGTCCATAATGTGCCTCTCCGGTTTCGGTATTGAAAGCGGACAGGATACCGTCATTGCTTTTCAGGAAGTAAAGTATACCGTCAGAGAGGAGGGGTGATGGCACATAGGGTGTATCGCGATTAAATTCCCATGCGATAGCATCCGAGTCGTTAATATCTCCCGCTGCAGAGGCGAGGGAAACTGCCTGCAAGACATTGCCTCGGAAACCACTCATGAGGTAAACGAATTCACCTGCAGCAACCGGTGAAGGAATAGCATTGCGAGTTAAGCCGTCGCCTTCCCACAACAGTTTACCCGTTGCGAGATCGTAACCACGGACACGATTTGTGCCAGTCGTAATCACCTGTGGTTTCCCATCGTGTTCAGCAACAATCGGAGAGAACCACGTCGTTCTTTCGTTGCGATCGGTTTTCCACAAGACATCCCCGGTCCGCTTGTCGAACGCAGTAATGAAGGAATCACGCTCATGGTCCTGCACGATAACGAGCGTGTTGTCGTAGAGAACTGGGGAACTGCCTTCACCAAAGGTATTGCTTTTATACATCATACCAACGTCTTTTTCCCATTTCACGTTGCCGTCCATATCCACACAATAAAGCCCACGTGAACCGAAGTAGGCGTAGACGAATTCACCATCGGTGACCGGCGAATTTGAAGCGTAGGTTGCATCTCGATGTGTTCCCTCATGAGGCACTATTGCTCGAAGCGTCTTCTGCCAAAGCACGCTGCCATCACTCCGACTAATAGCGAGAAGGGTAAATTTATATATCGGACCGTCATCCCTTCCGCCAAAGAAACCGCCGAATGGATTGTCGTCGTCTTCAGATTCTGCTTTTGTACCTTCAACAGCCGTTTGGACGAAGATTTTGTCTCCCCAGATGATTGGTGTGGCATGCCCTACGCCCGGAACAGCGATTTTCCAACGCACATTTTCGGTCTCACTCCACGTGATGGGCGGATTCGCATCTACTGCGACCCCCGTAGCATACGGACCGCGCCAGTGATGCCAATTTTTCTCAAAACCGTCAGGTTGTGACGCTATCAACGCAATCGCCGCTAAAGCAAAGATACAGATCGTCAAGAGTGCAATTCTTTTTACCATTTTAATTTTCATCCTCCTTATCAATTCAGGACTTACGCAAAATGACTGAATTTTGCCTATTTTCACAAGATTCGGTGCGTTTGGAAACCGTGAAGAAACACCCAAGCAAAAACCCTACCAGTGGGGTGCGTAAGTCCTACAATTATCAGTCTGCCGACTGCCTTATGATTTAGGTTAAAATGTCTTCAATAACAAGCGGTTGTGCCAATTCAGCGTTTGCGGCTTCCAGTTTCTCACGACTGGAAACGGCACACACCGCCGCTTTATCTCGGTTTTCTTCTAAGAGCTGAAGGAGTGCCCGTTTGACCTCAGTCGGCGTTGCACGGCGGAGTTGCGCGTAGCGTTCCTCTCGCATCTCGCGCGTCTGCCCAACGAGATGTTGACTCAGCGCACTGCTTGCGGCTTGACTTGGACGAATCGGTTTCTCACCATCCTTCGCCGTAGCAATGATTGCTCGGTCTATGTCCGTCTGTGTCCATTCTATCTGTTTAACGTAGTCAACAGTCTGTTCAAAGACGTTGATCGTCCGTGCAACATGCGGATCACGGAACGAGGACTGACACAGCACGGCATCATAAGGACTATAGGTGAACCTTGCACCGTAAGCATTGCCTTTAAAACGGATTTCACTGAGTATGTAATCGAGTCGAATGAGATGCGCCCCGATCGTCAAGAGCGTTGAATCCGGATGTGAATAGTGCGGCGCTGGCATTACGTGTGCACAGTGCGCAATCTGAATGGGACCCGCTAATCCCTCTCTTGGGGGTATCTCAAACTGCTGAAACGCAATGGGTTGCGAGGTCACCGGTTCATCTCCCATCGCGTCAAGCCACACCCCGAGTTTCGTCCGCGTGGTTTCAAAAGCGGTATCCGAACCCGTGAAACTGGCGGTTACCCGTCCACGCGTCAGCAAGAAATCGCGTATCCCTTCTATATGACCCATAAGGTCGGCATTAAGTTCGTCGAATCCGTTGAGAAGGGTTTCGCTGTTGCGGAGTTGTGGCAGCCCATAGATTAATTCCGCGAGATGTGCATTTGATGAAAGCCCCCGTGAAGCGTGATGAATCGCCGTACTTGAACCGTCGTGAATCATCTCCGTGCGATATTCCGCAACGGCTTGGAGCAGGACATCCCGAAGGCGCTCCGTATCGCGTGGGTTCACAGCAAATAGCAGGTCATGCAGAACATCGAGCGCAGCATCTATTTTATTATCAAGTGCTTTGAGATGAAAGGATAGACCTCGCAAGGCCCGATCCGCATCCCGTGCGTGCGTAGAAAACCAGGGTGAGCATCCAATCCCGCCAGTGACGGCTGATGTTCGTTGTGCCATCTCTTCGTAATTCATATCGGCAGCACCGAGTTTGCTAATCGCATCTGCGTATCTGGGAAAATACGTCCAGAGATGTTCCGGTAATCCTTGCAAATCGAAGTTCAACACGAGGTAGTTAACACCGTTGGCAAAAACATCGTTGCGTAGCAGCTCCTGTCCGCCGATACTTTCAACCGTCGTCGGAATATGTCTCGGTTTTTCAGGGAGATCACTGACCTGAAGCTGCGGCAGCCCTGCCAACGCTTCCGGTGAATTGGGAACACCATTGAGACGCTCCAGTTCCGCGGCATCCGCAGCGATTTGCTGGACTTGTTCATCTGTCAGTTGTGCGCGTGTTTCTTTCATCCGTTCTGCGAGTTCAGCCTCAATCTTTCCCTGCATGTCCCGATCTGGCGATAGTATACTGGCGAGACGGTGGGGGTTTTCGATAAGCCTCTCTCGGATAAATTCATTGAAAATTGATGGATTCTCTTGCCACTGCTGACGAACCGTATCAAGCGTTTGACCCATCTTCAGGAAGGTGTCCGAATCCTTCTCATATATCCATCCCTCAATGACTCGGTAGAGCATGCGGAGCGGGAACATCGAGGCGACTTCTTGGTAGTGGTAAGTCGCTTGCTGGAATGCTGCTTCAACTTTTTCGCTATCAATCTCTGAATCAACAATCTCTGTTAGGGTATCAACGACCAATTGACTAAAGGCTTCAAGGCGATCGGCTTCACTCCCTTTGAGTGCGAGGTAAAAAGTGGCTTCTGGTCCGATAGAACTTGCGCCGGAGAAAACAATGTCCGCACCGAGTTTGGCATCAATAATCGCTTTACGGAGCGGTGCGGCTTCGTTACCGAGCAGAATGAGGCTCATAATACGACCAAGAACCGCCTCTTCCGGATTGGTCGCGTCTCCGATGAGCCAACTGAGCATTAGATACGTTTTTTCCGTGAGCGGTTCATCAGCACCAACAGGATAGGTATCCGTTGCTGTCCGTGGCGCGTCCCATCTCGGTTGGTGTGTGACCTCTGGACGTAGTGGACGTAGCACCGTACTTGCTGCATTCTTCGGGATATTATCTAACCTATCGGCAAGGAAGGTGAGATAGTCGCTCGTTGGAATATCGCCGTAAAGAACGAAATAGCCGTTGCTTGGATGATAATAGGTTTCGTGAAATCCCTTCAGCTGCGTGTAGGTCAGATCGGGAATGGCATCTGGATCACCGCCGGATTCATTGGCGTAAAGCGTATCCGGGAGGAGTCGTCTCATCACAGAACGGTATAAACAGGCTTCTGGGTCCGAGAATGCGCCTTTCATCTCGTTATAGACGATGCCTGTTATTTTTAAATCGCCTATCGGATCATCAGGATCAACGGGTGCGAGATGATGTCCTTCGCGCTTGAAGGTGTTTTCAGTCAGTAATGGATGGAAGACCGCGTCAAAGTAGACTTCCGCCAAGTTGAAGAGATCTTTTTTCACGTTGCTCGATACCGGATAACAGGTGAAATCGGAACTTGTCATGGCGTTGATAAAGGTCGCCATGCTCATTTTAATCATTTCAAAGAACGGCTCTTTCACCGGAAATTTGTGTGATCCTGCCAAGACGGCATGCTCAAGGATATGCGGGACCCCGGTATCATCCGATGGCGGGGTCGGGAAATTAATGGAGAAAAGATTTTCAGTGTCGTTCGTATAGATATGTAGCAGGCGTGCGCCACTGTGTTGATGTGCCAATTCAATCGTTACTGCTCGTAATTCCTCAATTGGCGTGACGGCTTTTACCTCAAAGCCGTGCAGTTGTTCGCCGGGATGTAATTTTACGTCCGGCATCCGACTGGTTTCCAATATTTTGCCTCCGTGGTTTTTATACTATCAGGACTTACGCAATTTTGACTGTCCAGCATTTTGTGAGATAGAGATTTCTGGACGAATAGAGACATTTGGATGGCACAACCTAACAGGTTATGCTACAAAAGAGAACTCTGCGTAAATCCCAACTATTTTTTGGTTTTTGCTAAGTTTGCACAAATAAGTTCTTCGTCGTTCCGTGCGAAGACGTGTTTATAGGCATAAGCGGGGTGTGCCCATGTAACGCCGCCTCTGCGGTTCAGTTGATCCCGCGTCGGTTCAATCAGTTTAGCACGACTGACGATATTCAATCCTTCAGGCGTGAGGTCTGTGATGAGCAGTTCGCCGCGTTCGTTGAACATCCAGACTCTGTTTTCTGACGCTGCGGGATGTTTGACAGAATGGATAGTGCTCCAGCGTGCTGTCGGCACGGCGGAGAGGTCTTCCCAAATCCGATCGCCATTTCGGGCATCAATACAACGGAATTCACCGTAGCTATCTACACCGTAAATATAATGACCAACCCGAACCGGGGTTGACATCGTCGTCTGAATCGCCTCTGTATTCCGCTCATCTTTACCCGTTCGGTGCCATGCGAGTTCGACATCTAAACTATCTGGTGCCAATTTCAGGAGCAGCGAACCTTCATAGAAGTTTGTGAAAAACAATTCATTCTCATAGAAAATTGGGGTTGCAATGCCGATCTCCCAACGGGTAGAAGGAAATGAATAGAGCCAATGGACTGTTCCGGTTTCTGGGTCGAGCGCAGCAATGTTATTCCCTGTCCAAGAGATTAAAACCCGTTGACCGGCGTGTGTAATGATAATGGGTGCCGAATAAGAGGCGGTATCGTCCACGGCTCTCCATTTTTCTTCCCCGGTTTTTCGGTCAAAGGCAACAATACACGCCTCCGGTGTACCTCCGATTTGAACGATGAGATGTTCACCTTCCACCAGCGGTGCGCTTGCGATCCCCCAGATAGGCATCTCAATATTGTATTCGGTATTGAGATCCTTTTTCCAGATGACTTCACCTGTGGTAGCGTCAAAACAGTGGAGATGTCCCATTGCACCCAAGGCGTAGGCAAGTCCGCCATGCACAGTCACAGTTGCGCGGGGTCCAGCGGCGTAGTCGATTTTATAGACGCAATCGTAGGTGTAAGACCAGAGCTTCTCTCCCGTTTCCCAGTCAAAGCAGTGTACGCGTTCAACCTGCTTCGGTTTCATCAGTTTATCGGTGACGTAGACACGTCCATCGGCGACAGTTGGTCCGCTATAACCGCTACTGATAGGTACACGCCACCGGATTGGAATCTCTGAACCTTCAAACGCTTCAATAATCCCCGTTTCCATCCAAACGCCTTCGCGATTTTCGCCACGCCATTGATGCCATTCATCTGCGCCAGCGAATCCTGCGATGACAAACAGGACGACGAGTAAACATCTAAATTTCTTCATAAGTCTTTTGTATAACTCCTTAGCCAAAGAACCATCTGTTGATAGACCGCTGCTGTGTCCTCATATTCTGTTTTTAACTGCTTTAATTTCGCATGCGGTCCATCAATCCGACTCTGTTTGAGTGCTTCTGAATTCCGGTGTGTATCGCCTTGATAAGTTATCTCTACCAAATGCGCAAGGTGTTTGACAGCAACATCGGTACCTAACAGATACTCATAGATGAGCCGCGCCGCACACGTGCTATTTCTGTTCTCAAATGCGGGGGGTTTGTGATCAAACCGATAGTTTTCAGGACAATAGACGTTCCCAACATCCACCAAGCAATCGGCATGCTGCATGAGTTTTTCTGGCACTTTTCGGTTCACAAACAAGACCTCTGATGCGTGTGCCTGAAAGAGAAAATCTTGGGCAATCCAAGCACTCACAATCGCGTCAAGGTCTGGGTCTGCGTGCGTGACAATCCGTTTCAATAGCCAACCCTCCCACGCTTATCTATTATACGCATTTACGAGAGGATTGTCAAGTGCGTGTTTGAGAATGCTATTCTCCAAAGGGTGCATCCATTACGCACCGAAACCCGCGTAAGAGGGAGCCAGGCTCTCCACCGAGTCGGCTGGCGCATCGGGTGAAATCCAAATTTTCCGCCCAACCACCACCTTTTAGAACGTGACCATCGCCGGTTTCGGGGCCTTGTGGATTGACATTCGGAGGGTTGGTGCGGTAATAGTTTGGATCGTACCAATCCGAGACCCATTCCCAGAGATTGCCCGCCATATCGTGTGCGCCGTAGGGACTCGCGCCTTGCGGGAACTGTCCGACAGGTGCGGTTTCTTTATAACCATCTCTGTGTCCTCTGCCATCGTTACCACTGAGTTTTGTATCGTCAAACACATTGCCCCAGGGCCAGGTGCGTCCATCTGTGCCGCGTGCGGCTTTCTCCCACTCCGCCTCGGTAGGCAACCGCTTGCCTGCCCACACCGTATACGCGACGGCATCTTCCCATTTCAAGACAACGGCAGGAAGGTCGGGAGCATTATACGGAAGGCGATCAAGATAGTGTTCTGGTTCATAATCCGTTTCGCTGAGAAACTGTTTGTATTGTCGGTTTGTCACCTCAAACTTGTCGATGTAGAAGGCATCAAGATAGACGGTACGCTGCGGACGTTCATTGTCATATCGGGCAGTGTCACGGAGCGGAAAGATTTCTTTGTAGTGTTCAATCTCTGCATCACTGGTGCCCATGAGGAACTCGCCAGCAGGGACATAAACCATGACGGCATTGTCTTTAGGTGTCGTGATGGTTTCAATAGGAAGGGTGCCAACGAGAGGGGACTCTATTGGATCGTGACAAGCTGGTATCAACAACAAAAGCAGCGAGAGTGTAAACAAGATGTTGGACGTTCTAAATCTCATCTCTAATTTATAGGTGGGTATTTCTATAGGGTTGGGCGGTTCAATTAACAGCGGGCAGACCCAAGACCTGCCCCTACAAGCGTTTTTATTGATAGGCGCGCTTATAAAGCGCGCCTATAAACAGCATATCAAGATTGGAAATCATGCTTATCGGACTGCTTTCAAAGCACCCCACGTTGTGGAAAGCTTGTCAGCAGGTTCGACCGGCGTTGTGGCCATGAGCCAGGTGATAATTTCAGCGGCAACTGCGCCTTTCGGTTCATCGCCGTTTGCTGTCTGTATCACTGGAATCAGTCGACCAAGGTTTCCATCGCGCACGATAATCGGATCGGCACGAGTGCCGTCATCGTTCTGTGCGAGGGAAACTTCGACTTCCCAATTGCCTTCCAATTCATCGACGTGGAAGGGACGGTCAGATTGGAAATCAGTGAGCGTAGGAGAGATAGCGGCACCTTCAGAGGTGACAACCATGTCGGTGTTATCGTCCCACATGGTGATCCCGTCGATATCCATCATATTCTTTAGCCCGCCTTCTTCGTTCCTGCCAGCGAGTCCCCAGAACATGTAATCGGCGTGATTGATGAACACATCGCCATCGGTGGTTTCGATGAACGTTTCGGCAATGGAGCCATCCGTTTGTGTATTACCTTCTGGGTAGAGGCTTGGTGGAAAATCACCATAGAGGACACAGATATCCAGTCCACCATCACCGGTGACACTCTCCATCCAATCCGCCAAGGCATCCGTATCTGCCTCGGCATCGTACCATGTGTTAGAGATACCAGCATCGTTGAGCATATCGACACAGATTTCTGCCTGTTCGTCGGCGGGTGCTTTACCGATCCACTGCGTGACACCTGTGTAGATAGCGACTTCACCGGCAGCAAAGACCGGCGTTAGCGGCAGTGCCAGTAAAGCAATAAGCGTGAGTGACAGAAAAATATTTCGCATTAAATGTTATCTCCTTCTTTTCATATCTCCCCATAAAGCGGGAAGTTTATCTTGAGGGTCAACGTCAAGGGCGCCGACAGTCTCAAGGTAGTAGTTGAGAATAATTTCGGCGATAACTTCGCCTTTCGGGTCATCTTGGTTAGCGGTTTGGTAGACCTGAATGAGTCGTCCATTCGTTTTCGTATTGTGGACGATACAAGGGTCACAGCGGTCGGCTTTTTGGTCTCCAGTATCCGAAGCGAATGCGATTTCTAAAACCCAATCACCATCAAGTTTATCAACGTGGAAGGGTCGGTCTGTCGCGTAGTCATCAAGTGTGGGTGTAAGTTCTTTCCCCTCTTTGGTAACCTCCATAGCCGTATTATCATCCCACTGCACCATATTGGGGATATCCATCATATTCTTGATACCGGCTTCTTCATTTCTGCCGCCCTGTCCCCAGAAAAAGTAGTCGGCACTGTTCGAGAAGGTGTTACCTGCATCAAGGAACTCCTCGGCGACGGTTTCTTTTTTGGCATCTTTCCCGACGTCGTAAATTTCGACGGGTACATCACCGAACATGACAATGAGATGGTGTCCATTGTCCACGGTATGGTCTTTTGTCCAGGCTTCAACAGTTTTTGCTGGCCCGTGAAGGATGAGTTCGCCGATTCCGTCTTGTCCGTCAAGTAGGTCCGCCAGTATTTCGGCTTCTTCTACTGCTGCGGCTTGACCGATCCACTGCACTGTGTCCGTGTAGATGAACACATCTACTTTATTTGCAGCATCGGCTGTGGGTGCCAGAAGCGCAAGGGTTGCAGCGCATAGTACGCCAGCAACAGTCATAAATAGTCTCATGTGAGAATCTCCTATCGGTTAGTGTAAAAAATCCGCATTGCGATGCGCAATCACCTATTATACAAAACGATGTTAACACGCTTTTGTTGCAAAGTTACAATCGTTTCCTGCCTTATTGTTGTATATTTTACATTTTTCCCAGAAATTTGTCAAATATAAAATTTTGGAGGGGTGTTTAAATATTTTGGCAGCGGATTGTCAGAATGCGGATGGACAGGATTCAAGGATTCACAGGATCATACGGGCGTGAATACGGTTTTAACTTAACGGTATATTTTTCAGCAATTTGCGTTAAAAATGTTACACTAATGTTACACCGGTGTACATTTGGTGTGTTGCCTATACCGTAAGAGAACCCAGTGGGTGTCGGGGTTCGTAGACGTTTTACTTTCGATTTTCTGTTATGCGAAAAAACGCAATTTTGCCAAAAGTGTAACATTTTTTTGTGGCTGTTGGCTGTTGGCAATTGGCTGTCGGCTATAGTTTGATACGCTATTCACCTCTTTGGAAATCTTAATGATATATTATACTCTTTTTGCTAACGGATGTCAAGTAAAAATGGGTTATAAGTTATGGGTTGTCTGTCGGAATTAGGATTTTTTTTCGTCTGAATGCACGTCGCTTTTGGGCGAGTACGCCGCAAATCTCGGATAACGCGGATTGCACGGATGACGCGGATTTTGGTAGTGTTAGGAAAATTTTGACATTTTTTCACGAAATATGTTAGAATTGCCGTGTAAACCGCTTTAGGAGACGTTATGGTATACCAAGATCCAATTGATCAGCAAAAAGATGTAAGTATTTATCAAAGATCCTTTTTTCTTTGGAAAGAACAGTGGGATACCTACACTGCCCCACGGATTGCATTAGATTGGCAATGCGTAAAGTTTGAAAGAAACAACGCGAATAAGATCCCTACTGAGAAGGGAATTTACGCTTTTTTCATTGAACCCAGAATTGGTAATTTTCCAGCGCATGGTTATTTAGTATACCTCGGACAAACAGGACATGAGAGCGAGCGGGACTTACAAAAAAGATTTAGAGATTATCTCTATTACAAACAGCATCCCAAAAGAAGACGTATTCACCTTATGCTAAATACATGGGAAAACTATCTGTATTTTTATTACGTCGAAGTAGATCCAACCGAGATGGATTTAAAACAGCTAGAGCGCATGCTATTAGATACCTTCACACCACCTTTCGTTGAACGAGGATATTCAGCGGAAGTACGAGACATAATCAAAGGACTAAAATGATGGAAAAATTATATCTTCCGTCGCTAAGAGGCATAGTGGGTGATTGGGTCTATTACCCTACCCTCATGAAACTTAAAGACATCGCTGAAAGGGTTAAAATTGCTGAGGAAATTTACCAAAGCAAAACCTTGAGCGAGATGGTACAACGAGAGATAAAAAGAAAACGAGGGAACGAGATAAGAGATTATCTCTTAAAACAGGAACAACGTTTTTTTAATTCGCTGATTGTCGCAGCCTATGAAGGCGACCCCAGCTGGTATGATATTACCCATATCAAGAGCAACAACCAATTGGATCCTGAAGAGATTCCAGAAGATGTAGTCGCGGGGATCGGAATTCTAAGTCTGAACGGAGAAGAAAAACTATTCACATTAGATGGGCAACACCGCCTCATAGGAATTAAAGCAGCTGTAACAGAGAACCCACAATTGGGCGAAGAGGAATTGTCTATTATTTTCATCGCGCACAGAACGGATATAGAAGGAGTGGAAAGGAGCCGGAGGCTTTTCACGACTTTAAATAAAAATGCTGTCCGGGTTTCAAAAGGAGAAATTATCGCTCTTGATGAGAACGATACGATAGCTATTATTGTCCGACGGTTGGTTGCGGGAAATCCGATGTTTATGGACCCACGAATTTTAAACAATGTGCCCGATAGTATCCCAAAAAGTAATCAGACCTGTCTCACGACGATTGGGAATCTTTACGATCTGTTAGACATACTCTTTACCAAAGTATACGTCCTCTCAAAAAGAAAGACACTTAAAGAGAAAAAAGATGAACTCACGAAAATACGCCAATCAGATGAGATTCTCAATCAGCATTACGACAATGCTTGTGATTACTTTAAACGCCTTACAAATAGTTTTTTACCCTTGCAGGAATTTGCTAATACATCTGACAATTCAACAGTTGTTAAGAAATATAGACATTCAGACGGAGGCAGCGTCCTTTTTCGTCCTATAGGTCTCAAGATATTAACAGAAGTCATCGCGGTACTTGCAGAGAAGTATCCACTCCCTGAATGTTTCAAGATGCTTTCAAAATTACCTACAGACCTGACCCAAGTCCCCTATAATGGTATCATCTGGCACCCTACAAAAAAAAAGATGATCATAAAAGGTAAGACGCTCGCTAAAAATTTGTTATTCTATATGCTGAATCAATTTTCGGGGGATGTAAATAAATTACGCGAGGATTATGCTAAGGCATTAGAACAAGAGACGAACCAGGTTCAATTACCGAAAAGAGTCTTGTAAGTTACGGCTTTATTGATTCTAATTTCATGATAGAGGCGTGTAGCCAACAGAATTGCTACTCTGCATTTACAATGGGAGGCGTTAATCATCTGAATCAGGATTTTCAGGATTAGTAGACTTTGATAGCGGTCAGGAAAATTTTGAATTTTTTTACAAAATATGTTAAAATTGTGGTGTTAGAAAACAGTTAACTTTTTGGAAAAACTTTTATATCACTCAAAGAAATCTCGTTAAAATACGAATATCGTTCCGATGGAGCAGATCTTGTCAAAGACTTTTATACCCCGTGTTTAAGCTACACAGTATTAGTGAAAAATAGGTTGCGGTCTCACACCCGACACCAGAAAATTGCCAGTCTTACTTAACACAGTATCAGTAAAAAGATGGCTAATACTATCCTACAAAAATACGTCCAAAAATTCAAAAGCTTGCGGATAGACCGAGCACATGGTGCGGCACCCCACCAACCGCTTCTTCTGTTAGTCATTATCGCACTGATTGAGCAAGGACAAATTCAGGAAAATAAAGTACTATTGTCTCCAGATTTGGCAGAAACTTTCCTGAAATATTGGACGAAGGTAGTAACAGATCGAAAACCTAATATTGCTCTGCCATTTTTTCATCTAACGGGCAGAGGTTTCTGGCACCTTCATCCAAACGCTGGTTACGAAAAAGCCCTGAGTGTTAGGAGTAGAATTACATCAATATCCCGCCTTCGGGAAGTTGTTGCATACGCAAGTTTAGATGATGAGCTTTTTGTTTTGCTCACTACCCCGCGAGATCGAGAGGTTCTCCGTCAAACGCTTATTCACACCTATTTCTCTAAATTCGAGCAAGCGATCAAAAGCCTCATTACAGAAGAACAACAAATTGGAGAGTACAGACAGTTGCTGATCCGACAGGTCGAACAGACATTTTCATCCCAGCAACCGATAGCACCAATTGAAAGAGAGAATCCAATTCGTACTGCGGGCTTTCGTCAAGCAATTATGAGAATGTACGATTATACTTGTGCTGTTTGTCGGTTACGCATTGTCACAATGGATGGGGAAAGTGCGACTGATGCCGCGCACATCATTCCATTTCGTATTTCAAGAAATGACGATGTGCGGAATGGAATCTCGCTTTGCAAATTGCACCATTGGGCTTTTGACAAAGGCTTAATTTCTTTGAACGAGACCTATCAAGTTATTGTCTCTGTACTCATGTCAGAAAGAAGACCAACGGAGTGGATGCTAACTCAACTGAGCGAGAAGACTATATTGTTGCCTGAACACGACGCACTTTACCCGGCTCAAGATGCTTTGGCGTGGCATCGTGAGGAAGCTTTTAGAAAGTAACTACGAATGGCTTAAGGATTATTTAACACTCGATTGGTCTCTCAACGGTAAAGATCGCCAGCTGCTTTACACAATTCAAGACAGCGTTTAACCCAAGATTCATACCAATACCATTGACCTTGCACTTCAACGCCATATCCTTTGCTGGGATTCTTTGCATCTTCTGCTTTCCACATCCTGACATGCTCTGGTTGAGTCCTGAACTTTTTAAAACCTGCTTCTTGCACCTTTGCCGCCACAGCGGAAGGGAGGAGTTTAGGACGTTCGATCTCCTTTGTTGTTACGTACAATGTCCCGTTATCTTCAAAAGGAGCTGCTGAGTCAGGCTTAACAAAGTCAATAACCTTGTCTGCTTGCCCCGGGCGATTAACTAACTTTGGTCGGAACACTAGCCGGATTACATAATTTTCACTGTTACGCTGATCCTCGGTTAGGCTAGCATTAAATTCAGTAATATAAGTTTGTAGATGCTCTGGAATATTTGGCTCAGGCTTGGAACCAAGAATTTGTTCCTCCGAATGTTTCATAAACTGGATGCTGAATGCCAAATGATCATCGATGCCATATCTGTCTCCAAAGAGTTCCTTCATGTAGTGATTGAAGTTCAGAGCACATGCTTGATAGTGGCCACTCAGATAGTTATCAAGTGAACGAGTCATTTGATGTTCAATTTCGTGACGGAGCCCTATCAGAAATAGAAGATTATTAGTTGTGTTAATGTCAATTGGGCACTCATCACGCCTTAAACAGGTTTCAAGTTCCCAATATCTATAAGATTTATGTTTAGTTCGCTCAAAGGATTTTCTCTTACCTCTCTGTTTATAATACCGGTATTCGATACCTTTAGATCTGTAGTAAGCATGAAGCATATAGGTCCATGCTATTACCATAAGGACTATAAAAGTCTCTGATTTGAAGAAAATTTGAGGGGAATTGAAAATTTGGATAGCACATAAAGCTGCCTCTCGTGCCTTAGCAAGAAGTTCTGACTTAACAGATCCTATTGTCCTTTTACGTATCTTTTTCATTAATATGTTGTTTCCCTACTTGTGTATAGATTTACTAAACTTTGGACAATTTTAAGAATTCCCGTGAGGCAGTTGAATTGAACACAAATTTTTTGACACCTACTTCAGATTTTATGACACATGTCACCCCGGAATCAATGCAGAATGCGCGTGTGGCATTCTGCAAGGGTTGCTTATATTCTCACCCGAAATCCTGTTTTTTGGCGAACTACACCTTTAGGAAAACTTGCTGAAAAACACCGAGGTATTGGAAAACACAACTTGAAACAAAACGAACTGTCCAAATTTTAGTATTACCCAAAATAGCCTTCCTTTATTGTCGTATACCCTTCAACTTGTTGATACACCAAGTGGAAAGTACGCGAAATGTAGGGATCCAATAGCGAACGCAAGTATCCCTGGACCTCGGTGTCGGTTGACAACAGAACAACTTGATGACTCGCATACGGAAAATAACGTTCAATAAGAAGTCGTCTGTGACTACTGTCCAAACGTCCAAGCGGGGTGTCAAGAATCATCGGTAATGCCTTACCTGATGTTTTCGCTAATGCCCATAAAAGGGCAGTTGTGTAAATTTGTTTCTCACCCGCGGATAACTTCTCTTTTCGTAGTGCGCGATTCTGGGTATCATAGAGCGTCACAGCAAAGGTCAGGGGGTCAATTTCAACGCGTCTAATCCGATCGGGTTTATGTGAAAGTTGATTAAAACCTTGTACAATGGCCTCACTCAATGTAGCGATTTTAGCTTGGGTCAACCGTGTTGTGTAAGCAGAAAGCACCGATTGCACGTTTTCTACGCGTTGTTGACGTTGGACGTGTGCTTCTCCTAATTGTTGTGTGTGACGCAGTTTATCCAATTTTCGCTCTGCCACTTCAAGTTGATACTCTAAAGATTTGATAGATTGTTCTGCCTCTTGTTCCTCTTTATGGAGTTGTCCAAGTTCTTGATTTGACAGGGACAATTTTTCGATCAGTGGTTTCAAGACCTCTTCGGCTGGGACTTTCTGAAGGTCCTGATCCACCTTTTGCAGTTCTAATTGTGCTTTTGCTAATGTATCATTCAACTCACGAAATTCTTGAGGCACTTCATTAAGGCAGGCATCAATCCACTCCAATAGGTGACCGTACTCCGAAGGAGAGCGGTCCCGGATCTTCTTGAAGCCGCGAAGTGTCTCTGGTTGTTCACGTTTTGTTTTTTCAAGTTGGGTTTTCAGGAATGGCGTGATTTTGGAACGAACTGCTTCAATTTGTGGTTCAGGTAAAGAGACACTATCCCAAAATGCGGCAGATGCCAAGGTCTTAAGTACTTCAGTGTTGACAGATTCTAAGGCGAGATTCTTTGCTTCCCATTCGTCTAATTCAATCTCTTTAAGGAGCCGATCTTCCAGTTTCTTGAGCAGATCAGGGACTAAGGCAAACGGAAACAGTTCACCGCATAGGTCTCGGATATCAGTCTCCAACGCCTCAATATCAGCAAGAAGCTGTCCCTGTTGTACTTTCAGGCTTTCTCGCTTCGCTGCATAACCTCCACCTTCGGCTGCAATGATCAATTCTTGTCTCTCAATCTGGTTTTCCAGTTTCTCACTTTGAATGTCCAAAGCTTCTGCACGTACGTATGTATCTCTGAGTGCAGACTCAAGCGTAGCAATTTCTGCTTCTACTTCCACAATTTCTTTCTGGACCGGTTCAGGGCTATCACGCTTCACGAGACGATTCGCGTAGATACGCAAATCCGATTGTAATCGCTCCACCAAGTTTATCCCAAGCAACGCTTTGGTTGACTCAGCGAGATATAGGTCGTGCTTGGAGTCGTCTGCCAATTTTTGGATGTCCTCACCGTCGAAAAAAAAGAATTGGGAGACCCCAATAGGGATAAACTCATAAATACGATCCTGCCAATGTTCCGCGTCAAATTCGGTATTCAACCAGTTATTTTCGGAGATTGTCAAACCTTCGCTAACGCTATGGTGTTTTGAGCCAGACCGTTGCCATGTGCGTTCAATACGGTATTGTTTCGTTTCTCCACTGTGTGCATATTCAAACTCAAGTGATACAGCAGCGTGATTCAAAGGTATTGTTGAATCAGAACCGCGATGAATCAATGAAGAGAGATAGTCATAATATTCATTGTGGCTGACGCGGTTCCCAAGGGACCGCCTGCCGTACAAACAAAGACGAATTGCGTCTAAGAGCGTCGTTTTACCAGCCCCGTTCATCCCGCCAATAAGGATTATGGGGCCCTTGCCGTTCGGTGTAAGATTAATAGTTTGTGTCCCGCGGAACAGACCAATATTGTTAAGAGTGAGCTTGTGGATAATCATTGTTGGAAATCACCGTTATCTAAACCGGCCCGGACTTCTTCTTCTGAACGCCAATCCTCATGGAATATCTCGTCAATTCGGGATTGTATTCCAGCACGTCGACTCATTCCATCCATCTGTCGCTCTGTGTCCAATAATTTTGCAACAAGGGTAACAGGGATTCCGTTTTCATTGCAGATCGCCTCCAAAATATCTTTATCCTTTTCAGTAAAGGAGAGGGTATTATCAACGATCCAATCGCGGTCTCCAACAATCTCAGTGTAGATTTGTGGGACAGCGTCTTCCCAATCTTGGCGTTCGGTTCGCCAGATCCTGCGTATCTCTTCGAGCTCGTCGTCCGTGATGAGTTTGATATCTGGGTCAGGTCCGTCTCTACGAACCTGTTGCTGGGTTGTGAGAAGTCTTGTTAAGAGTTCCTTGCAAAAGTCCAACGTATAGGGACCGTGGACAAGTTTGTTATTGAGGATCATAACTTGTCCATTCCGTCGACGATGCTCGCGGACTTCAGGTTTCCTTACAGGATCTTGGGTCTCAGCAAGAAAGTCACGGAATTCAAGCAGGGGTAGCATCCAATCTTCCCCGCTATCAATTAGGCCTTCCATCGCTTTATCCTTTGTTACAACAGTGCAGGTCCAGCATCCAAAGCGGCTGTTTCCACAAGATGGCGTTGTCTCGTCAACCACCAAAGGACACTCACCTTCCGCGCTCGTGTTGCGATAGAGTGTCACCAACTGTCGATTATCACCGCCCCACGGGGAGGGATTGGATAACAGATACATCCACACGTCTTCCATGGTAAAATCGACCACAGGCGTATAAACAAAAGCATTGGGTAACGTCGTGTGTCGTGAAAGGAGCGAATCTTTCATACGGTGCAAACTTAAGACTTGATCGCGCGTTGCACTTTCACCTTTGCGAACCCCGAGAACCATTATAACTTCACCGTGTTCAGCAACTTTTTCCAATATGAACCGATTCGCTGGCTGGATTTTCATTCGGTCCGTACACCACCGGAAGCGTGTATACGGGGCAGGGTAACCTTTGCCGATGAGATTCACCCAGAAGGTATCTTCCGTCTTTGGACGGACGAGGGCCGTCTGAAACGGCATCTTTTGTTCGCGGGCAGTCGTCTCGATACGGTCTAAGGTGCCAGTGATGTAGCTCACAATCACCGGTGTCTCAACCAATGTATCAGATGAAATCACGTAGACCGGATATTTCCTTTGTTCTGGCGGCAATTCAGCAAGGGCATACCAAATCAGTTGAAGTGCAGTCGTCGAGTCTTTTCCGCCGCTGTATCCGATGACCCATGGTCGGGCGTTTTCAAGATAAACCTTTTGAATCTCATGGTGGATATCGTCAGGAGTGCGTGAATCAAAGATGCTGTACGGTGCCTCTGTCATAAATTTTGTCCCTTCCAGCAAAGTATATGTATAGAAAATACAACGTTTGATTTTGGCTGTTGGTATACAAAGTATATCACAATATGCAAATAAGTGTCAAATTTCCGAAGGTCGTTGCAGTAGATTTTAGAATTATCAAGGCACTATGAGCAAGCATGAATGGGAAATGTTTATATCGTGGACTGAGAACCGGCGAGGTTAGAAACCTCGCCTACTAATTTTGGTGAAGATTAGTTTTTAAATCGGGAGATAAAAAAGTCGCGAGCACAGCTCGCTCCTACAGGAAGAAAGAGCCGGCATGTTAGAAGTGAAAGTGGCGCGTCTGCAAAGTATACAAATGATGGATTATTTTTCGCTTGCATTGCAAACCGGTTTCGTCTACACTCTTATGTCAATTCAATTCTGCTCATGGGGTGATATAATATGACAGTCCGAGTCGGTATCATTGGTACGGGTGGCATTTCGCGTGCGCACCAGCAGTATTATACGAAAGTCGGGGGTTTCGAGATTGTTGCTGTCTGCGACATCATCAAAAGTAAGGCGAATCAAGCCGCTGACGAGTGGGGTGTCCCCAGAAAGCACGCCTTCTCCAGCTATAATAAAATGCTCGAAATGGACGCACTGGATGCAGTTAGCGTCTGCACGTATAATCAAGGACACCGTCGACCCACCGTCGCTGCACTGAACGCCGGTAAACACGTCCTCTGTGAAAAACCGATGGCAGCGACGCTACCCGATGCGACTGCTATGGCCCGCGCAGCAAAGGCATCCGGCAAAATCCTGCAAATCGGTCTCAACCCGACGTTTAGTCCGAGACTCCAATTCGCAAGGAAGATGATCGATGAAGGCTTGCTCGGCGACATCTACTACTCCGAATCTGCCGGGTGCAGACGACGTGGGAATCCGGGACATACGTTCATCTACAAAAAGACAGCAGGCGCGGGGGCAACCGTTGATATCGGTGTCTATAACATGCACAGATCGCTGTATGCGATGGGGTATCCGAAACCCGTGCGCGTCTCTGCTATCACCGAGGATTACATTTCGCAGCAAGATCCGAGATTCCGCGGTATCATGGATGTCGAAGAGTTCGGTGTGGCGTGGGTCCGGTTTGAAAATGGTGGCGTGCTGGTGTTCAAAATCTCCTGGGCGGTGCATCAGGATTCTCTCGGCGGCAACTTCCATCTTGGTCAAAAAGCGGGGATCTCGTTGGATGGACCGGTTGTCTACGCCGATGCATACAGCGGGGATCTCAAGAAGTTTGTTGAATCGGAAGGGTTGACAGCGGAACCGAACCCGCCGGAAGGAATGACGACGATTCGGTTCTCAGGATTCCCAGAGGAAGATAACTGGGCGGCACAGATGATCGCGTTCCGTGAAGCCGTCAAAGCAGACGCACCGTCGCCAATACCACCAGAAGGGGTCCTGCTCACAAATGTGATTATGGATGGTATCTTCCGATCGCATAAAGCACAGAAAGAGGTAGCGGTCCGAGTGCCTGAGATTTAGGGTTTTTGGCAGCCTGCAAACTAACAGTTTGCGGTACGAAAATTCTGTGAATAATGAACCATCCTCATTTAATTCTACTTACGAGGGGAGAATAGTATGACGATTCGAGTCGGTATTGTGGGCACAGGTGGTATTTCCCGCGCACACCAGAGAACCTACATGAAAGTCGGGGGTTTTGAGATCGTTGCCGTCTGCGACATCATCAAAAGCAAGGCAAACGAAGCCGCCGAACAGTGGGGTGTCCCGAAAAAACACGTCTTCACAAGCTACAACAAAATGCTTGAGATGGACGAGATCGATACAGTTAGCGTCTGTACTTACAACCAAGGTCACCGCCGACCCACTGTCGCGGCACTGAATGCCGGTAAACACGTCTTCTGTGAAAAACCGATGGCAGCCAAACTCCCCGATGCAACGGCTATGGCACGCGCAGCAAAGGCATCCGGTAAAATCCTGCAAATCGGTCTCCACAGCACGTTCAATCCGAGACTCCAGTTCGCCAAGAAGGTCATCGATGAAGGTTTTCTCGGCGACATCTACTATTCCGAATCCTCAGGAGGCAGACGGCGTGGGAATCCAGGGCGTACGTTCATCTATAAAAAGACTGCGGGTGCCGGTGCAATCGTTGACATCGGGGTCTATAACATGCACAACTCGTTGTATGCGATGGGGTATCCGAAACCCGTGCGCGTCTCGGCTATCACCGAAGACTATATTTCGCAGCAAGATCCGAGGTTCCGCGGTATTATGGATGTCGAAGAGTTCGGTGTGGCGTGGGTCCGGTTTGAAGACGGCAGCGTGATGGTGTTCAAGATCTCTTGGGCAATTCATCAGGATTCACTCGGTCCGAGTTTCTGTCTCGGTAAGGAAATGGGTATCTCTTTGGGTGGACCCACTATCTATGCCGATGAATACGGCGGTGAACTTAAGAAGTTAGTTGAATCGGAAGGTTTGACAGCAGCGCCGAACCCACCAGAGGGGATGACCACGATCCAACTCTCAGGATTCCCAGAGGTCGATGTTTGGGAGGCACAGATGACGGCGTTCCGTGAAGCCGTTAAAGCGGACGCACCGTCTCCGATACCCCCAGAGGGTGTCCTACTCACGAATGTGATTATGGACGGTATCTTCCGCTCACACGCAGCAGGGAAAGAGGTTGCGGTCCGAGTGCCTGAGATTTAGGTGCTTTCTGATGAACAGCGAGAAGACACAAACTAACAGTTTGTGGTACAATACAAGGTGGCGTGTCAACGCTATGTGAAGCGAATAACATAAATCCATGCGCGCATGCCGCGGACATCGACCGTTAATTGTTGGGTAACCCTGAGGGAACGTTGTTGTTTGAGTGCTCTCTGAAGCAATTCGCGTTGCGAGGTGAGCAGCACCATCCTGCCTCTCGGTCTCAGAACGCGCGCATACTCTCCAAGACACTGGCGGTATAGGTTTGTGAGTTGTGAGATATTCCCGATTGTCTCGCCGAATGGAAGGTTACAGACAATCTTATCGACCGTGTTCGGCTGTAGGGGTAAGGTGTGCGCATCCCAACGGAAGAACTGACGCGGTTGATGTTGTCTACCGAAATTCACCACAGTGGCATCCAACGCCTCTGTAGAAATATCACCGCCGATGAGGTAACCGTAGCGACCGATGAACGCACGTTCCAATAGAATGGTCCCTGCACCACACATAGCGTCCAAAAAGACATCGGTCGGATGTGGACGTGAAAGCCGCACCATGCTGTATGCTACCGTCGGTTTGAGCGATGCCGGTATATGTGCGTGTTTATAGGGACGCTGTGCCATCTCGTTCGATGAGAGTTTGACGCTAATATAACCGTCGTCTCCGTGTACCTCTGCCCATATATCCAGTGACGCGCCACCCTTCGCCAGATACCATCCGCGATCCAATAAGGCACGTTCCACGACGCGCTGAAGGTCAAGTCTCCGAAAGTTGCGCTTCCCAGACAACCGACTTGTCACCCGAAACGGTGTGCGCTTTCGGACATTGATACCGACTTGCCGACAACACTCGGACATCTCTTTGAAATTGAAGCGTGTGAGCGAACCGCTCAATGCCGCCAGAGAACTCCGTGAGCGCGTCATTTTCGGTGTCCGCTTCAGGACGAAAAAAAGATGCTCTGCTGTTCGTAGGGACAACAAATCGCGCGGGTTGCCCCTATACTGAAAAAGGAGTCGTTGGGGTCTGCGTTCAAGGATTTTCAGGTGTCCGGTGTCGCCAAAGCGTTCGGTTAATTCCTCGCGTGCGATTGTTTCCAGTCCCGCGCTTACAATGATAGAATAAAGCATGATTTTGCAATACGTAGTGTTTCATCCATTCTGAATGTTAGGATAGGTTCGTAGTAGTGCGATTCATCGCACGTCCGAAGTTCAACAACGGGCAATGAATGGTTTCCCTACTACAAACCGTAATTTGAAAGCAAACGAAGCAGCATACAAGTCGCGAGCACAGCTCGCTCCTACAAGAAGAGGCGGAGGCACTGTAAACAATAGAACTACGGTTCGGGCCAATTTAGGTGGCGATGGAGGAAACGGAATGTGGCTTCAGCGTTAATCTGATGCCCGCCGTCAAAGAACTCAATCTCCGTTCTATCGGCAATACCGAGTTGGACATAAAGTCGTCGAACAACAGCGAATTCGTGGGCGACCCATTCGTCAGGTGCGACACCGTCTTCGTGTCCGCGTTCCACCATGAACGGACGCGGCGCAATCAATCCCGCCATCTCGCCGTAGTTGAACGTGTTTCCCAGATCGAACTCCGGCATCTCATACTCGCCGCCGAACATATAACTATAACGAGCGTCAAAAGTGGCATTTTTCACGATCCATTCGTTGAAATCCGCAGAACAGATGGAGCAGGCGTAACGGTCAAGCACAGCCGGCACCCGCATCGCCGTCTTCCCACCGTAGGATAATCCGTAAAACCCAATCCGATCGGCATCAACGAAGGGCTGCGCCGCGAGCCAGTCAAGCGTCCGTTCATGTTGGCGAATGATGAGTGAAAAGAGCGACCATTTTATTGGATTCCCTTTGCGTTGGATGACCCGGAAGGCATCCTGACCGATGTATGGGTTCTGCGGGGCATAAGCGATAAACCCTCTGTCTGCCAAACTTGCGGCGTAAGCGTAATAAACGGACTCTATTTTCGGATCGGCAGTATCCTGTGGTCTTCCTTCCAAACCGTGTTGACAGACAACGACGGGACGCTGTTCTTCGGGTTGCAGGTCGTTCGGGAGCAGCAAGATGCCGTAGGCAAAAACGTCCTTCCAGACATCAAGCACAACTTCATACCCTTTCCAGTTCGGTTCATCATAGATGAGTCGTGTCCTCGGATTGGCAGGCACGTCGGGAGCCGGACATCTACCGATAACTTCGTCCCAGAAATAGACTTTCGGATCCCGGCAGGTCTCTCCCCAACTTTCAAGCGACGAGGTATCCGTCTTTTCCCAGAAGAACTGTTGCCGTCGCGATGCGGCTTCTCGGAGAAAGCGTTGCGTCAGATTCACCAATTGCATAAACTGCCGCTGCTGCTGTGCCGCATAATCGAAGTCGTCAACGTCTGATGGTGCGAGTAGCGGGGAGCTGTCAATAGACACACCTTCCGCACCCAGTTCAGTGAGGAACGTCCGCAAGGTGTCTTGAGCTCCTGGCAATCTGTCTTCAGGAGAGATGAGATGGACCGCACTTTCAGCACCGAGTTGCTGATAACAGTCGCGTGCGCGGTCAAATTCCGACTTTACAGCATCGAGCGGCGGTGACACCAATTGTCCGGGTGCACCCCCTCCACGTCCCGAGCGCGGCGGTGGTGGACCAGCAATTTCAGGTCCACGGCTCGCTTCAATAATTAGCGGACGCGGCGCGACGAGACTAGCGATTTCAGCGTCACCAAACTCGTGTAACAATCCCCATACATTCCTGTAGATCGGTTCTCGCCAGACCGCTTGCCGCGATTGAAAATAGCCGCTGACAGCCGTCGCTTGAATCCGTGTATCCACAGCGGCACTGTAGAGTGCAATCAGACCACCTTCACCGTAACCGATAACACCAATCGGTACATCGGCATGCGACATCCAGTCCACCAACGACAACACCTTCTGCACTTCATACCCGATGATATGCCGACCGAGTTGATACGCCATCCGGTAGATGAATTCGCGGTGGGGTTGATTCGTCATTGCACCGAGGGTTGGATTACCCGAATAGGTATCTTCGCGGTTAATAAGGAGCGGAACGACGACGCGACACCCCGCTTGTGCCAAACGCCTTGCGAACTGGGCATTCGGTGGTAAATCCGCTGTCACTCCAGCGATCATTTCAGGTGTCCAGTCGGCATCCGGTAGGGCGATAACCTGTCCAGTAATCGGGACATTTTGCGTCGGTTCTAACAACAACCCTTCTCCGTCAACCGCATCAAAAACCTGCCACCGGACGCGAGATACAATGTACTTCTCGCTTTCGAGAATCCGCGCCGATGTACGTGTAGTGGCTACATAGCTGAGTTCCTCAATTGGCAACCGTTCATCGAGGCAGCCAATCTGTTTTCTAAACCGTTCCCGATTGGGTTCAACGGATTTAAGGTATGCATCGTGAGAGCTGTAATCTCGGTTCCATAAAGCCCCGCGTTTTTCAGGAGAACTCGCTACCGCGTCGGTAACGTACCCGTCAAGAGTCTCGACCATCCGTGCAGCAAGATCTCCCTCCAGCGTCAAAAGGGTTGTTCCGTGTAGTGTTTGCAAGGTTTCGTCCGACATGTGGACTCCTTTCAAGTAGTTGTCAGCGGTCAGGTGTCAGGGCGTTCCGTTCCGCTAACGCTCCACTCCACTCTTAGCAGTCAGAGGAATACCCATCAACTGTCGGTTTCAGTTTCCGTCAGTAAGAGCAGCTTGTGGCAAAGATAACGAACGAAATTGCCACACGATCCACTGATTGCTGAGAGCGCAGCGACCTGACTGCTGACCGCTATTTTGCGGTAAGGTTTGTTCTAAATGATCCCATCTTGCCTTAACTGCTCGATTTCATCCGTATCTATTTTCAACAAACCCGTCAAGACCTCAACCGTGTGTTCGCCGAGACTCGGTGCCGGTGCGTCCACGCTGCCGGGGGTTTCTGATAGTTTAATAGGTACGCCCGGCACTTCAACTTCACCCGTGATTTTGTGTGCGACGCGTGTAATCATCTCCCGTGCTTGGACTTGTGGGTGGGTAACAACCTTGTCCATCGCATTGATGGGACCGCAGGGGACACCAATCGTGCCGAGTGCGTCAATCCAATCGTCTGTTGCGCGTTGCGACATAATCTCCGAAAGGATCGGGAAGAGTTGATCGTGGTTTTCTGTTCGGTCTGCATTCGTCCGAAACCGTTTATCCGAGATGAGTTCCTGCCTACCGACGTGCTCACAGAACTTTGACCAAAGGGTATCGTTTCCAAGGGCAATAATAACGTGTCCGTCAGCAGATGCGAACGCCTCGAAGGGTGTGATCGCTGGATGTCTGGCCCCGAGCGGTTTTGGTGCCTCACCCGTTGCGAAATAGCGGACAACAGCATTTTCCAAAACAGCAACAAGACTATCTAACATTGCCACATCAACAAACTGTCCCTTACCCGTTTGGTTGCGATGGTGCAGTGCAGAAAGGATACCGATTGTCGTGAAGAGCGCAGCGGTAATGTCGCTGATAGAGGTACCGACACGCACAGGGGGTCTATCGGGTTCACCAGTGATACTGATAATACCGCCCATCCCTTGGATAATCATATCATACGCGCCCTGCTGCGCGTAGGGACCCGTCTGCCCAAAACCGGAACACGCTGCATAAATAAGCGACGGATACTCAGATTTGAGCGTGTCATAACTCAAACCCAATTTTTCCATCGTTCCGGGACGGAAATTCTCCACCAGAATATCGGTCTGATTCAACAACCGTTTGAATATCGCGCGTCCCCGTTCGGTCTTGAGGTTGAGCGTCACGCTCCGTTTCCCACGATTGACGCTCATGAAGTAGAGACTAAACCCGTTTTTGAAGGGACCGAAATTGCGAGATTCGTCCCCTGTACCGGGTTGTTCAATCTTGATGACCTCCGCACCGAGATCGCCGAGAAGCATTGTGGCATAAGGACCGGCGAGCACTCGTGTCAGGTCCAAGACTTTTATACCGTTCAGGGGACTTGCCATTTCGGGTTACTCCAGGACACAAACTAAAAGTTTGTGCTACAGAATACACAAACTAAAAGTTTGTGCTACAGCAGAGCTGCGTGCGTAAGTCCTACAATTCTTCACCAACAATGAGACGATACGCTTCGCGGTATTTTTCGCTTGTTTTAGAGATAACAGTCTCCGGTAATTCTGGGGCAGGCGGTTCTTTGTTCCAACCGATCTCGGAAAGGTAATCTCTGACGAACTGTTTATCGAAACTCTGCTGCGGTCTACCAGGTTCGTAGAGCTCGGCGGGCCAGAAACGGGAGGAGTCGGGTGTGAAAATTTCGTCGATAACAATCAGTTTACCGTCGCGCTGCCCAAACTCAAACTTGGTGTCACAGAGGATAATTCCGGCACTTTCAGCGTGTTGGCTGGCGGCTCTGAAGAGTTCAAAACTCGCATCAATCAAGCGATCCGTCAAGTCGCTGCCGACCTCATTTCGCATCTCTTCAATGGAGATTGGTTCGTCGTGTTCTCCCTGTTCCGCTTTGGTTGTCGGTGTGAAAAGGAGTTCTGGGAGCCGGTCTGACTCTTGTAATCCTGGGGGCAGTTTCTGCCCACAGATTTCGCCGGTTTTCTGATACGACGACCAGCCAGAGCCTGCAAGATAGCCACGCACAACGCACTCAACATCAACGCGTTCTGCTTTGCGGACGAGCATAGAACGTCCTTTTAAAAGATCTGCATCCGACTGTAAGACATCGGGATAATCCTCGACTTCCGTTGTAATGAGATGATTGTCGGCGACAGATTCGGTGTAGTTGAACCAGAACGTGGATAAACCGGTCAAGACTTTCCCTTTGTCAGGAATACCGTTCGGTAAAACGACATCGAACGCCGAAATCCGATCGGTGGATACAATCAGGAGTTCATCTCCGAGATCGTAGAGGTCTCGGACCTTGCCACTGTGAGCAGGTGATAAGTTGGTTAACTGTGTAGAAGTGATAACGTCTTGAGACATATTTTTCTCCTTATTCGCTATTCGCTTATCGCGGTTCGCTATTCGCGTCTTTTGTACCACAAACTGTTAGTTTGTGTCTTACGGTTCGCGGTAAACGGTTCGCGGTATGCTGTATGAAGTTTAAGAAAATATTTCGGTAATATCCGGTGCGGTTACAAACCGCACCTACTGTTCTGTCACATCTAAACTAAGAGGCAGTTTGTAGTAGGGCAATTCATTGCCCGTTCCTGACGTGCGATAAATCGCACTACTACGAACCGGGGTTTCCCCATCATTTGAAGGTTGACAGACTACTACTGAGTTTGGGGAAAATTGGAATTACCGATTTAAATTCTTAATGTTCATTTATGCTAAACCTTAGAATTAATCAGACATTCAGCACTGTCTTGGAAACCGCACCTACCAGGGGCGGGGTAAAGTGTCTTTTTATTTTTCAGGTTTACCATAGTTTGTGTCTTGCGATTCGCGGTAAACGGTTCGCGATTCGCGGTTCGCTATTCTTTTATTAAATTCTGTAGGACAATGGCAGTCCTATTTGTTGCATCAATTTGTAGCACCTTGCTAATTTCCTGCTTTGCAGATTGAATCTCGTTGAGGTAGTAATAACACGATGCCCGCAGCGCATAGAGATCGGCTTTAGAACGGTAATCGTGCCGAAAAAGGTATTTGGCATCACCTTGCAGTGCGTTATCAGTCGCACGGATAGCAGCCCTGAAATCAGAGGCATCTTTATTCCGCAGATAGAGCACGTTCGCGAGTCCGACCCAAGCATCAGCATTTGAAGCGTCCAATTGGACAGCGTTTTGGAACGCCTGCTGTGCAAGCACCGGATTTAGCGATAGACTGAGATGGCTCCACCCAATGCCGTTATGCGCATCCGCAAGCGTTTCATCGAAACTCAGGGCGCGCTCAAAACTGAGCAGTGCCTGTGCATAGTCCCCAGATGCATAAGAACGCCACGCCGATTCCGTGTGATTCACCGCACTCGGCGTGTCTGTCTCAGAATCACTGGAGCACCCGCTTTGCATCAGGAGAGAGCAGGCAATCAGCACCACATATCCTACATGAAGTGTCGTTCTCAACGCAAACATACTGTGTTTTCGTGATTATTCAGATTTAAGGGTAGCCAAGAGTGGACTTCGGAGTGCTATAGTAACTGCAACGGCATTTGCAATTATACCAAAACCGAAGATAAAAAGCAAGGTAATTGTGAGGGAAATCCACGGGAAAGCGGGAAAGTGTCCATGCGTCGCCAGGATCGCCACAAGTCCTGCGACAATCCCGATGAACATACCGACAGTGAGCAGAAAGCAGCTTTCAAGGAATAACATCCGTGAGAGGAGGCGTCGGCTGAATCCGAACGCGCGGAGCGTTGCGAGTTCACCACGGCGTTCGATAATATTTCTAAACAGCACCAGTGCCAGTCCGAACGTACCGAGTAACACACCCAAACCCCCGAGGCTCTGGAAAGTGGAGATATAGGTATTCTCAACCGATCGATAGCTCGCCAATCGCGCCGATGCGGATGTCAGGTCAAACCCGTAGTCACCGAGTGTTTTCTCTAAGACTTGTGCCGTCTCTTCTCGCAATTCGGGTGGCGTTTTGATAAGGAAAAACTGATAACCGCTTTGGCTTGGGAAGTACTTTGTAAAATTCGCTTCTGAGATAATGAGTTGGCTCTGAAAGAGACTCCCCTGAAGCGTTTCAATATCCAAAAGCAGCGGTTTTCCAAATTCATCTTGGACAAGAAAATCGTCATCAGGATTGTGGTGTAAGATCCAACGCAGCGAATTGTCGTCACCCATCGCGGGTGCTCTCCCTTCTCCGAGATCGCTGAGTTCTAATCGCTGCCACGGCGGTTTTACCAACATAGCCCCCGAAGCACCCAAAATTTGCGGTTTCTGAGGTTGATAGAGATTTAAACAACTCACGTCCTCACCCGGAAGCACGCGAAATGGAATGATTTCCGACGCGCTGAGCAGTTCAGAAGCAGCGTCAGAGAAACCGAGTTCAAACCGCCCGTCGGGTGTATTCAGGCTATGGTGTAAAGGGAGTGCCGACTCCGCAACAAAGGCGTATTCTGTTTTTGGGGGTGCGTCGTGCCGATTCGCACCGACTGCCACGATAATACAGCACGCCAAGCTGACGGTTGTAACAGAGACTTTGCTCCGTTGGGGCTGCCGCGCAGCATTTTTGATAGCAAATCGCATCCGGCTGAACCGTTTCGGTACGTTCTCGGAGGCGAGCCATCTACTAAAAGCCAGCCATCCCACACCGAGAATAGAGAGTGTGGAGAATAGAAATTGAACAACCGGATGTTCAAACCACGAAAAAACCGTCTCTCGAATCCACTGGACTAAAGGGAAATAGCCAATGATAACACCGATAACAACCCCAATGCAGCAAAACAAAAACATTGAATTAATGTGCTGACGGGTCAGATGCGCGTAGATTCCCTCGGCTTTATGGAGTCCATAGCGGATAGAAAATAAAATAATAGCAAGTATCAAAACCAAAGGAATCAATCCGAACCATCCATCGTCAAAGAGATGGGATCCGGCTATGATACCGAACCAGATACCGAGCCCCAGAAAGGTAATTTTTGATATTAAACCGCCTGCTGTCTTCGTTTCTTGAGATTTTGGTTTTACACCGGCGTCATCAAAATCCGCTCCACCGGCGAGGAGCGTAGCCGTCGAAGTCCGTCCTATCCTCGCGACGGCAACACGGATGGCATTCAGCATGACGACCATTGTCACGCATACCCCGATAAGTAGGCTCCATAAACTCGCGTGAAATGCGATGAAGGGGGTGCCGATAGCAGGCAACCACCACGTCTTTAACCCGAATAGCATCAGTTGGGCGTACCCAATGGCGAGTAAGCATCCCAAAAGCGTGCCGATACCGGCGACACTCCCACCCTCCAAAAAGAAACGACGGCGGATTTTAGCGAGTGGATAGCCAACGGCTTGTAGTATACCAATCTCGTGAGAACGTTGTTCAACACCGATACGAAAGAACAGCTCGACAAGCCAGGCGACAGCGAGAATAATAAGGATACTGAGGCTGCTAAACAGCATCCCGAAATCCGTGGCACCTGTAGCGGCTTGCAGTCCTTCTGTTTGGAGCGCCAAGAATTGAAATCCGATCTGCTCGGGTTGAATCCTTTTGAGGAACTGGGTTTCAAAAAGCGTGCGTGTTGCCTGCACGTCTGAACCTTGTGGCACCTTCATGCGAATAGTCGTAAGATCGCCAAACCGATTCTGCCAGAGTCGCTTGCCCGTCTCCAGCGAGATAAACGCTTTCGGTGTGGGTCCGTATTCATCCCAATACGTCTCATCTTGGCTGCGGATGAGGGTATAATCAATCGGAAAAGGGGATTCCCATTCAGACATATCAGCGGTGTCGTGGATACCCGGGAACTCAGGAATGATGCCTCTATCGGCAGCGATGCCCTCGATTGGCACGATCCCCTTCAGAAGAAAGGATGCTGTTTCGGTGTTATAGGTCTCATCCGCCCCGACACTATAATATGTAATGCTAATTTCATCGCCGACTTTCACGCCGAGATCATCCGCTGTCCACGTATTGAGAACGATTTCATTTGGTTTGGCGCGATAGTCATCTGAAAACTCTCCTTCATCCGTTGGGAATGCAACAATTGTGGAATATGGAACCGTCCTATCGTTGGCAGATATTGTATTTGCGAGATAGGTCAGCGTCGGGAGGGTCGAGATACTGTTTTCCGTTGCAACCGTCAAGGCACTCTCCGATAACACAGGTTTGAGGAGGTACTGCCGACTTTGGAGATCCAAGTGGTCTCTATGCATTTGAATGTTCAAGTCAAGAGCCTCAAGCGTCAACGTGAGTTGGTCAGATGAAATAGGGGTTGTTTCTGCCGTGAAGAGGGCATTTACTTGGTCTACCTGTCCGAGTGCTTTTTGTAAAGTTGGAAGCGCGATGAAAGCGTTGAAAGGGAGGTTTTGATGTGCGCGTAGGTTGAACCTACCGGCGTTCTTCGTCGGAACAATATCGCTGATGACCAATCGGAGGCTCTGGATAGCCTCCGCAGCGTCGCGTTCACCGAGCAAGAATTCGGGATGGATGTCAGCAACTTGCGCGACGTTCACCAAGAGCATATCGCCGATTTGGACCTTCAACTCACTTTGGAGTGCCTCGTTGATGACAATCGTGTTGAAAGGCTGATTAGGGGGTTTGTTCAGGTTCGGCACGGGATCGCCTACCCAAAAGGTGAAGAAGTCTTCTGTTACGCCGATGACGTTAACCTTTGATGCACGGGTCTGTGCCTGTGGCGCAACAACCGTGCCATTCAACAAAATCGTTGGTACAGTGTTTTGCCGATCTAAGATATTTGGCTGAAAAAAGTGATCGGCGAGGAGGGCATGTTGAATTGTACCGAGCCGTTCTGTCGTGAGGCTGCGGAGACTTCCACGGACAGAATCTCCGACGAGCAAAGCCCCCGCAAGCACACCGGTGGCGACAGCTGTACAGAGGGCGACGGTGAGGTGTATCTGCCAGAAGTGTTTAAGGGCGTTCCAAGAAAATCTGTGCATCGTCTGTTGGGTTAGGCACTTTGCGTGACGCTGCAAATGCCATCGACAAGTTGCAGGTGCTGCTGAAAACGGGACGCGAATTCAAGGTTGTGGGTGACAACAATCAATATCTTCTGCTCTACACGGTGGAGCTCAAAGAGCAAGTCGGCGATGGTATCGGAAGTTGTTGTATCGAGGTTTCCCGTCGGTTCATCGCAGAGGAGGATATCGGGTTGATTAATGAGAGCACGGGCAATAGCGACGCGTTGTCGTTCACCCCCGGAAAGTTCAGCGGGTCGATGCGACACGCGGTGCGCGAGGCCTATCCGTCTGAGGAGTTCGTGTGCGCGTTGTGTTGGGTCAGGTGCCCGCTTGGAGACGAGTGTCGGAATAAGGACGTTCTCAAGCACGGAATACTGCGGGAGCAGATGATGATCCTGAAATACAAATCCGATGACAGCGTTCCGATAGCGGGCGAGTTCGGGTTCAGAAAGCCGAAACGGGTCCGTGTTGTTAATCTCAAGCCGTCCGCTACTCGGTGCCTCTAACGTTCCGACAATGTGTAGCAGTGTGCTTTTGCCAGAGCCAGATGGGCCGGTAATCGCCACCGAAGTCCCGTCAGTGAGCGTAAATGAAATATTTCGCAAGACTTGAACGGATCCGAAGTCTTTGGAGACATTGGAAACTTTAAGCAACGGAGTAGTAGGACGCGATTGTTTCATGTTTTTTATTCAGGACTTACGCAATTTTGACTGCAGCCCGTTCTGTTTAATGAGAATTTTCGGAAAACACAGTGTTCTCGTGCCACAAACTGGGAAGTTTGTGCTACAAAAGAGCAGCATGCGTAAGTTCTATTATTTTTTCATGAACAGAAAATCTGATTGGCAATGAAATCGGGGATAGGGATTGCCCGTAGTTTTTCACCAGGGTTCGTTACACAACAGACAGTGGTAATCTCCCCACGTGCGATGTCTTTTCCTTGATGTGTAAAGTGAAATTGATAGGTGAGCGATTTCGTCCCTTTTTTGGAGATCCGGAGGCGGATGTCAACCTCATCTTCAAACCGGAGTGGACTTAGATACTCACACGAAGCGGCGAGTCGAGGCCATCCGATTTTGTCTCCATTCCATTCGGTTGCGACACTTGTCCCTAAGCTGCGTAGGAACTCGTGTTCAGCGGACTCCATGAAGACGAAAAATCGTGTAAAATGGACAATCCCTGCCATATCGGTGTCAGCGAACTCAATTTTTCGCTTGGTTCGGTACTCAGTGGGCATTTTTCAGGGTTATGGGTTATGGGTTGTTGGTTGTCAGAGGAATAGTTGTCAGTTGAAGAGGGTTGGGATAAACCAGACACCTCTTAACTGACTGCCAACGGCTAACTGCTGACCGCTATCCCGCTACATCTTCGGAAAATCTGGAACATCCTCATACCGGCTCCAGGTCTCTGAGTAGATGCGCCAGTGTCCATCCGTCGGATCTACCATGAGATTCAATTTTTTCGTGCCGTAATCGGAGTAAGCCGGTCGGCTGCCACTTGCACGGGTACCGGTGAACTTTTGCAAGAACTGGACATCCGCTACTGCCCGGTCTCCGTTAACTTGTAAATTAGAGATAGAGACCTGGATTTCAGCATATATGCTGTTCAACCGCTTCATCTTCTCTCGGAGCTGTCCCTTTGAGAGGTGGACGGAGGTTTCTTTTCCACCGCGGACAGTGACACGCGTAATCCGGGACCTCTCTGAATAGATGGACATATAGGTGTTAAGGTCCTTCTCTTCCCAAGCCTTCTGCCACTTCCCCAAAACCTGCCGCACCTTGAGCTGCGTATCAATAGGTGCGTTCCCATCAAAGGGGTTCCCAGATGCTTCACCGGAGACAGTATCCGCCCCGGGCGACGGCACGTTTGGCGCGAGTGCAATAGCGTCGGACATCTGACCGATCTGATCGTTAATGATTCTCCATTTACGTCTGAAAAACCCTTTTTTCTGAATAGTAAGTGTACGGACATGCGTCTCAATGATACTCTCACCGCCCTGTAAAGTTACGCTGATGTTGTCAACGACATGCCGGTCTTTCTGACGCGGGACAGGCGTATAGGTCGCTTCTGCGAGATTAACAACATGGGTCTGCGACAGAAGTTCAGTGGCACGCCGAAAAC
Source organism: Candidatus Poribacteria bacterium (assembly GCA_028820845.1). Taxonomy (NCBI): domain Bacteria; phylum Candidatus Poribacteria; species Candidatus Poribacteria bacterium. The sequence continues at coordinate 34,784 of JAPPII010000004.1, read as the reverse complement.
TCGATGCCCTTGTTTTGCGAGCAGACTTGTCCCATAGATCGGTATAGGTCCTCACATCTTGAGATTCCAAAGCACTTTTCCAACTCAGGACGACTGGTAAGACAGGACTTTTAGGCTGTGCTCCATTCTGCTGCGGTGGATCCGTGTCTGGAAGTGTCGCGACGAAGTCACTTCCAACGATCTCGTCTTGAATAATTTTCCAGCGCTGTTGAACAAATCCCTGTTTTTCGATAAAAAGATTTCGCAACTGCTGCTGGGGTTCTCCTGAAAGGTGCGCTGTTACTGGAATTCCCTCAATTCGGTAGCGGTTGGGATATCGCGGCACTCGGAACGTTTGTGTGGCACCGCCAAGGTTAACCTCCAGCCGCGCGCCGCCCCTGAGAAGGCCGACTGTCTCCTGATAGCCGGTATCAGGACGTTGGCGTGAATTCTTCACCCAGAGCGCGTCATACTTTTTAACACTGCCGGACTCAAGTGCGTTCTTCCATTTTGCCAAAAAGGCAGTAGGGGTTTCACTGGAACTCATCAATACCACTAAGAGCACAACGAAAGCGATAACAATGCCGCTAATACTCCCACCCCATATTAGGCTTCGCGGTATATTAGGTTTCTTCGCCTGGTTTTGCTGGTTCTGTACGTCTTTCACAATTGACCCTCCGTGTTTAATTGGGAGACGTGCTTAGAAGTTTGGCACGTTCTCATAGATTTGCCAGACTTCGTGATGGATTTTCCAAGCGTTCCCAACCTCATGCATCCAGACTTCGCGAATCCAGATATTGTAGAGGGCAGCAGCGTTTTCGTCTGCTGCGGGTGTGACCAATCGGGTCAGTCGATTGATACCGATAATGCTCTCGCCTTCAACCTGAGTGTCCATTTTGACTTTGCTCCACCCATAGGTGTTCATCTCACGAAGGTCAGATTGGAGTTGCTGCAAGTCGATTTTGTTTCGATGTTCTTGACTCTCGTGAATGACCACTTTGTCGGTAACAACACCAGGTGTATAGTACGATAGATGCGCGTCCAAGTTTCTGCTATACCAAGTATTTTCCCAATTGCGAAGTGCAGCCTTCCCGGCGGCAATCTGTGCTGTGGAGAGAGATGTCTGTCCTGTTTTGGGCGGATGAAGGACAGGTTGGCTATCAACGTAGGCGCGCGCCTCTTGTGCTTTCTGTTTTAGATATTCTTCGTGCTGTTTGTCAGTCTGCACCTGACTTGCCTCTGCGAGTTTCTCCGTATAGATCGCAGCCTGCTCGCGGAATTCCCTTCTCAGTGAATTTATCTCAGCGACAACGGCTCGCTTCTGATGCCCTTCCTCTTTAGCCATCCTTTCAGCGACTTCGAGTTTCTGACGAAGGTTCAAGACATCTCTGCCGTAGTTACGGAGTTCAGTCTCTGCGCGCGTGGCGCGTTTCTGAATAGCCTCTAACGTTTTGGAGAGCTCGGCGACTTGTGCGCTATAGGTTGCCCGTTTATCTCTTAATTCACGATTCTTTTCTTCAAGTTCGCTAAGCGTCTGGTTTCGCTTCTCCTGCTTGCGCTGCAGGTCCTGAACCTCTGTTCGGAGTTCGGCGAGTTTTTTTTCTTTCGCACTGAGTGTCTGTCGGAGTTCGTCTGCGCCTGTCGCTTTTTGAAGTAACGCTGCATTGAGTTCAGCATTTTTGGCAATGTTAAGCGCATCCCTCCGTGCGATTCTCGCGTCACTAATCGCTTGGTATGCGAGACGGAGTGCTTCGTCGCCCTTTTTCTCGGCGAGTGCTGTTTTCGCGGCTTCAAGATTAGACACGGCGATTGCAAAGGCATCAGCTGCAAGCGATGGCGCGTCGGCCTCTCGTGCTGCAGCAACGGCTGCCGCTGCGTCCGCTATTGCTGTATCAACTGCTGCGGGTTCAATTTCCCCAAGTTTTCCACCACATCCTGCTAAACCGAACGAAACGAGGAGCAAGCCGATGAGCAAATTTCTGCGCAATACCGAGTTCCCCCTCGGCGATAAAGCGATGAATTGTTTCATTTTGGGACTCCTTTTAAATGTTTTTATTCAATAGTAGGACTTACGCAAAATTGGGGTCAGAACGCCTATTTTGATATGGTGCAGGCACTTTCTATCAGGGCTCGGTGCGGTTGGAAACCGCACCTACCAATGGTGCAGGCACTTTCTATCAGGGTTCGGTGCGGTTGGAAACCGCACCTACCAGGGGAGTGCGTAAGTCCTAAATGGGTTTAATTGTTAGTTTTTGTCCACATAGCATCGTTTTGATAAACGCATCTTTTGAGATTAACTCTCTTCACCATTCAAACGTAGGTGCCGCAAGGGCATGCGGTTGGACAGTAGTGGTTTTCATCTGCGCGAGGGCATCCTTAATGGTTGATGCCCTCGTTTCACCAACACCGTCAACCGCTTGGAGTTCATCAATAGCGGCGGTGTAAATGTTATTCAAATTCTTGAACTGGCGAACGATGTTTTCAATAACACCGAACGGGATTCGAGGCACTTGGCTCAGCATACGATAGCCGCGTGGTTCGAGCATATCGAACGTGTTATGAATGTCGCGCGGATAGCCTAAAGCCTCACTGATATTGCTTCGACTGGCGAGGCTATTCGCATCAAATCTTAGAATTTTCTCGAAGGCTTGAGATCCGTCACGCAGGCTCTCATGATAATAGTCCTTTATAATCAGAAGCCCTCTCTCAATTTCAGATGTGAGTTCCGGCGTGTATTGCAAGGATTCTGCTTCAGTGCCTAACTCAATTCTGTAGCGATTGAGTTCCTGATCGGCGCGCCGGACGCGTTCAGACAATTGAATCGCCGTGACGACATTTGCCAATGTAACACTCCCGCTTAATTCCGCCCAATTCAGAACAGCGACAGCATCCTGCCTGGCTTTGACGTACTGTGTGAGTGCCAGCATCGTCTGGTTCGCACCCGAAAGCAGTATCGGACGCTCTCGGAAAATATAGCGTTGCTCCTTGAGATATAAGGTAAGCGTGCTCCTTGCCTGCGACACAGCCAAGACGATATGATCCGTCTGCTTCGCAAATTTATCGGCTGAGCGGTGACGGAGCCCGGTTTCGCGAGAAGCTATAGCAGGATTGATTCTTAGCGTCACATTGGCACGCACTATCCTTTGTGTATCTTCAGAGAGAATAATGGCACCATCCATCTTTGACAATTCAAACAGGCGCGTCGGTGTGTATTGGCAATTAATTCGGAAACCGCCCTCCGTTAAATCTAAGATTTCCGGCGTATCGCCAACGACAATAAGTCCGCCCATTTCGCCTTGGATAATATAATCAATGCCTTCTCTCAGAGACGTTCCAGGCGACAGTAATTTCAAAATCGCGACGAGATCACGCGTCTTTTGATTTTCTATCAACATGCTCCGCACTTGCAATCACCACCTATATTATATAGAATACCATGTCCAACGCACAAAGGGCAAGTCGATCTCTTCCTTTCCAAGCGTTTTAAAATTTTGTTTGACACGGCGTGCAAATGAAGATATAATGTATACGAATCTTTTATTTCTCCGAGAGTAACCCTGACGTTCTCATCCGTGGAAACTGTTGGAGATTTTTTATTAAACCCAAATAACATTTACGCTGACAACCTCCCGAAGAGTGTCAATTAGCGTAATAAAAAAAGAAAAGGATTTTGTGGAAACCCCCAAATTTTCACACTCAGATTATGCGATTTAGCTTATTCAGTGCGTTCTTAGCGACAGTCATCTCATGTAACGGTGAACAATTACCCTATGTAACGATTGAAACCGAAAAAGGCAACATTATTATTCAACTTTACCCAGAAGCCGCGCCCGCCACGGTCGCAAATTTTGCGAAACTCATCGAATCCGGTTTCTACAACGGTGTGGTCTTTCACCGGTTTGTGCCAGGTTTCGTGATACAAGGCGGCGATCCACAAGGGACAGGCAGAGGCGGCCCCGGATGGAGCATCCGTGGCGAATTCCAAGACTCCGATCTTCGCGAGAAGATGCCACTCCATGAAAAAGGGGTCGTCGCGATGGCCCGGACGCAGAATCCCGATTCAGCCGGAAGTCAGTTTTATATCTGTCTCAGTTCAGACCCGACCCGCTACGCGCACCTAAACGGCAGTTACACTACATTTGGGAAGGTTATTGAGGGCATGGATGTCGTAGACGTACTCCGCGAAGGCGATGTTATGGAGAGCGTGTCAATTGAGAACTATCAAGAAGAATAGCATAGGTGTCATCCATCAGCAATCAGTTAACGCAAATTTAGAAAGGACGGACATGAATAAAAATGGAAGAATGGAAACGTCTCGTTAGAGATACAGTTAACACCCCCGAAAAACTCGCCGCCGTATTCGACGTTGACATAGAGGAGATGCGGCGGATTCACAAAGAATTTCCGATCCGTATTAATCCGTACTATCTCAGTCTTATAGAAGAGCCGGGCGACCCTATCTGGAAACAGGTTGTGCCTGATCCAAAGGAACTGATTAGCACAGGCGTAGAGGACCCACTCCACGAAGAAGACGACAGCGAAGTTCCGAACGTCACTCATCGCTACCCCGACCGGGCACTTTTTTATGTGAACTACATGTGTCCGATTTACTGCCGTTTCTGTACCCGTAAACGGAAAGTCGGCGACCCGTACTCAATCTCTGAAGATAACGTTGAGAGAGGACTTGCTTATATTCAGGCACACCCAGAGATCCGTGATGTCATCATCTCCGGTGGCGATCCGCTCATGTTGACGGACAAGAAAATCGACTATATCGTCGGCGGCTTGCGGGCAATTGAACACTTGGAAATCATTCGGATTGGCTCACGCGTCCCCGTGACTTTACCCCAGCGGATTACGCCTGAGTTGTGTGCGATTTTGAAACAGTCCCACCCTTTTTACATTAACACGCACTTCAATCACCCACGCGAGATTACACCTGAGACGGAAAAGGCGTGTGGTATGTTAGCCGATGCCGGTATACCGCTCGGTAACCAAGCAGTCCTCCTCAAAGGCGTGAACGACGATCCCGCCGTGATGGTCGAACTCATGAAAGGACTGTTGCGTATCCGAGTTAAACCTTACTATATCTATCAAGCCGATCTTGTCGTCGGAACCGATCACTTCCGAACAGCCGTCCAAACCGGTTTAGACATTGTTTCGGCGTTGCGTGGCCATATTTCGGGACTCGGTGTACCGCATTACGTGATTGACGCTCCCGGTGGTGGCGGAAAAATCGCACTGATGCCAGACCCTGTTGTCACTTTCGATGACGATGAAATCCAACTCCAAAACTATGAAGGTAACGTCTATAGTTATCCGAGTACGCCGTTCTTCGATGAGGATTGGTAGCGAAAATTATTCGGATTCGCTGTCGTCAATCTCCCTTTCTCCGACAAAGCCTGGCCTAACGGTCTTAACCCAGATAACGATATTTATAACCGTTTTGAGTAGGGCACTCCACCCGCCAAAAATGGCGGTTACTTTACTGCTGAGGAATTACAATTGATCTTGTAACCTATAGACAACCAGAGTTGCAGCTGGAGTCACATCATAGAAACTTTAATTTGATCGGTACACCGCGACAGCAAGGAGATAGGGAGGTTGTAATTCGTGCTTGAGAGACGCTTAGAAGAACTCGGGAGAAATTTGCAAGGCAAGAAACCGCATCTACCGCATTTTTTGTCGGCAATCCGCTTGGATGGTATCCGTGGATTCAATAACTTAAGAGTTCCATTTGATTACCCGGTAAGTGTAATTGCTGGTGGAAATACGACTGGTAAGTCAACGGTACTTTTTGCCACAGCATGCGCTTATAAGGTGCCGGGTGCGGGGGTTAGGGAATTCGTTCCATCCACACTCTTTCCCGATTATCGCCCTAAACTTGGCAGACATCAAGATATGCAGCAAACGGTCACGATGGAGTTCTATTACCAGACTCCTGAAGGCGAGACCTCCATGCGATGGCGACGTACCAAGGGTTGGAATCGGAGTTTCTTCGGTCGTCAAAACGCCAGTCAACCGGAGCGACAGGTCTATCTCAGAACTCTGAGCAATCTGAGGAATCCATCTGAGGTACGCGGTGTTCTCAGCATGTCGCGTCTGAAATCCGAACCGCCGGAAGAAACACCTCTAACTGCATCACAGATTGAATTTGCCCATCAGATGCTTCCTTTCAGATATTCGGAGGTGGTGAGTCTGGTCAGTGGCAACAAAAACTTGCTTTTTGCTGCCCAAGAAGGCGGTGCGGCTTATTCAGAACTACACATGGCGGCTGGGGAACGTGCGATCCTGCGGTTGTCGAAAGAGATTACGCAACTCGATGGGGCACTCGTTTTGATTGACGAAGTAGAAGCCGGACTGCATCCTTGGGTGCAACAACTACTTATGTTGCATCTACAACAACTTGCACTCCGCAACGATCTCCAGATTATTGTAACATCTCACAGTCCAGTTGTTCTTGATTCAGTCCCTCTCAACGGCAGGATTTTTCTTGACCGAGACGACGCGTCAGTCGAGGTTGTTGTGCGCCCAGCATATCGGGACTTAATTCAGAATGCACTCTACGGACGTTCCAGCGAGATGCTCAAACTGCTCTGTGAAGACGACATCGCTGAAGGTATCTTAGAAGGTATATTTGACTTTTTACTCGCAAAAGAAGGAATGAATAGGGAAGCAATCCGCATTGGACGAGATACTGGGGCAAGTCAGTTTCCAATGCCCGCTGAGACGTTAAGAAAATTCGGTCAGATTCAAAATACTGTTTTCGTTCTTGATGGGGACCAGAGAAATGGTGAAATCGCGTTTAAAATACAAGACGCTGCAAAAAGTACTGTGTCCATACTCTTTCTCCCCAGTAGTGGAGCCCCCGAAAGTTGGGTGTGGGATCGGTTAAAGTACATCCCAGATGCAGAGATCGGACGACTCGGAAACACGCGGTCAGGTTTGTCTAACCTAATGAACCAATTGGATGCGATATACAGTTCAGCATCCGATTCGCCTTCAGAGATTGCCAAAAACAAATTTCAGAGCCTCTCCGAAAGTTTACGTAGAGAGGCATCGGAGATCTGCCGGATCGTTGCACGCTTAGAGGCAGGTCAAAGAGAGAGTGACATTCGGCCCCTTGCGGATGAGCTGCAGGGAATTTTAAGGCAGTGGCGGGAGTAGTACCGCATCCAGTTCTGAAATCAGGGAATGCAGTATAAAATGCAACCAGAACTTCTTAGAGGCTTAGCCGTGCGACTGAAAATCTCTTTGTAGAATCGACAGTAGGAGAAAACTCTGATTCCCACCTCTCCAAAATCCGTGTAATCTGTGCCATCCTTTGCGGAAGAAACTGTAGGGGGGGTTGCCGTCCGCCACAGTCCCATTGTCAAAACCCACGTATTTCTAATCAACCCCACGATCAATTTCCAACCCACTTAACAGGCGTAATGCCTTCCCCATATCATTCAGAAACGTGTGCCGCGGGCAACCGCCTAAAACATGTTCACCACAGAACATTTTGAAAAAAAATCCATTTTTTTTCATTTTATGCACGTTTTCTACCCCAAAATTGTGTCTTAATACGAAGTTATAGCAAAATCCGCAATTGGCGAGGTGTTTTTGCTTGGGTGTTTCCTCAAGGAAACCTCGCCAGTGAGTGGGGTAGCACGCAACCTTTGGAAAACAAAAAATACTATCCACAAACTGGAGGACGCACACCATGAAAACAGCAAGAACTTTTCTTCTAATCACACTAACGCTCATCGCCTTTGGACTCGGAAGTGCTTATGCACAAGAAAACCTCGCCCAACAAGTGTCTGCTATTTTTGAACAGAACTGTCTTAATTGCCACGGAGAACACGGTGCCTTCACCGAGAGTCTCATTATTGAGCATACCACACTCATTGAAACCGGGGCAGTTGTTCCGAGAAGACCGAACGTCTCCGAACTCTATAAACGTCTCATTGAAAATCGACCCGAAAAACGAATGCCGCTTGGACAACCCCCGCTTACACCCGCTGCAACCGATACCATTCGTCGTTGGATTCTGGCAGGCGCGCCGGATTGGGGAAGCACCACCGAAGCAGGCGGACCCTTCATTACACCGCAAAAGATGCTGAATACCATTGAGAGACACGTCAACACACTCGCACCGTTTGACCGAACCTTCGCACGCTACTTTACAATGACGCATCTTTATAACGCGGGTGAAACGACCGAGGCACTGCATGCCTATCAACGCGCACTCTCGAAACTTGTGAACAGCCTTTCTTGGGGACGTGAGGTTATCAGACCACAACCCATTGACCGAGAAGAGACAATCTTCTACATCGACCTACGAGACTACGAATGGGAGATCGGAGCCAACCGATGGACATTGATTGAAGCGGAGTATCCGTATAGTATTGAGTTCAACGCGCCCACGGAGACGACACTCCGTGAAAAATTGACGGCTTTACGTCAAAAAATGAACTGCGACGTGCCATTTGTTCATGTCGATTGGTTCCTTGCGTCTGCTTCACTGCCACCCCTCTATCACGACATTCTGGGGCTGCCTTCGACCGTTCAGGAGCTGGAAACGCGGCTTGAGGTGAATGTCGTCGAAAATCTCCAGAACGCTGCGGGAAAACGCGTCTGGCACGCAGGTTTCAACAATTCGGGGGTCTCAAATCATAATCGGGTTGTGGAACGTCACACATCTCGGTATGGTGCGTATTGGAAAAGTTACGACTTTGCGGGAAGTGCCGGAACGCAGCATATCTTCACACATCCGCTATCTTTTACTTATGATGGTGGCGAGGTTGTCTTCAACTTACCCAACGGTTTACAAGCATACTATCTCACAGACGGGGGTGGGAACCGACTGGATGCCGCACCGATCAGTATTGTTTCCAATCCGGCTGCGAGCGATCCGACCGTTCGGAATGGACTGTCGTGCATCGGCTGCCACACCGAAGGCATGAAAACCTTTGAAGACCAGATACGTCCTGTTATTCAGCAGAACGCCAACCCACCCTATAACAAAGCCCAAGCCTTACGGCTCTACGTGCCGAAATCTGTCATGAACAGCCTTGTATCCGAGGATACCCAACGGTATCGTCAGGCACTTGAGGCGGCAGGCGATATATTTGGCGGCATTGAACCCGCGCAGCGATTCTACGAGGCATTTCAGGCACCGCTTGATGCTGCACACGCTGCGGCAGGTGTGGGTTTAGAAACGGAGACATTTCTTCAGAAGATCCGTGAGAATGCGAGTTTACAAAGTTTAGGGTTGCTGGTCTTGGAGACCGGTACGGTGAAGCGGGATACATGGACATCGAACTTTAGTGACGTTGTTGCTGCGCTGAGTTTTCCTGATAGCAATGTCGTTACGCCAGTTACGCCGCAAACCGACATCATCCCCGGCGCATCTGTTTATATTTCCGATCCAAACTTGCGCGCCGCAGTTGCGAAAGCACTTGGCAAGAGTCCGAATGCCGTAATTACAGCCGAGGAGATGGCAACGTTAAGGACGCTTAGCGCACGAGACTATGACATCCGTGATTTCGCAGGACTGGAGGCGGCGACAAATCTCGAACAATTGAAACTCCGCAGCGAACTCATAACCGATTTATCCGATTTAGCCCGATCCATAGGCAGATTAAAGACACTGAAAGAAATTTGGATAAGCGGAAAGATGATATCCGATTTTTCACCGCTTGCAGAACTCGCCCATCTCGAAGGCATTTCAATTTGGGAGCTCGCTATAGATGATATATCCCCGCTGAGTGCCCTCACAAACTTGAGATGGCTTGACATGGGCCACAACTCAGGGGTGGTATCAGACCTTTCACCACTCGCAAATCTAACAAATTTGAAAAGGTTGGTACTTTATAGTATGGGAGACCTATCAGACCTTTCACCGCTCGTAAACCTAACAAATTTGAGAGATCTGTCGCTTCAGCATAATCGCATATCAGACGTATCGCCCCTCACGTCGTTAAGTCACTTGGAACACTTAAGTCTTGAAGGCAATAATGTATCGGATTTCTCACCTATAGCAGACTTATTCGGGAAGATTCCTATATTCACAGCCGGTAACCCCGGGTTCCCAACAGAGGGCCCGAAAATAGAGGGGCCGTGGTTATGGATGATCGCGCCAACGCCCGGCATGTGGAGCATAGATGCTGCTAAATCCGGCATAGATTTTCTGGCACGGATGAGTAAGGGTACCGTAACAGAACTGGACATCGCAACAAACGGCGTGAAAGAGGGAGCCTCTCTTGGAAACAACGTCTGGACAATCGGCAAAATCTCACCATCACGCGGAAACATAAATGAGGTGGTGAAAACTACAGACTTAGTTACAGACGATACAGCCCGTCATGTTGCTTACGGTTTGATTACCATAGGTTCTCCGAAAAATCAGAAGGTAAATATGCTTGTTGGAAGTGGCGACGCTGTTAAAGTTTGGCTCAACGGCGCGTTGGTTCACAACTATCCGACATCAAGAGGAAACGCGTATTACACAGAATTCTTCCCTGTCATGCTCAGAGAGGGCGCAAACCTTATGTTAGTTGCTGTTTTTGAGAGGGGGAGCAGTGAGACAGAAGAAAACCGTTGGACGGGCTTGTTCGGATTTGAAGACGGCACTGCATACACAGTGATACCGCCGGGTGGCAATTTTGCCTTCTCTTCAACCACAACAAATGTTCTCATTGGCGATAGGTTTACGGTTGATCTCAATGCAGAACACGTCGCCGATTTAGCCGGATGGCAGGTTGATGTCGCATTCGATCCAACGACCCTTGAGGCAGTTGAAGTCAACGAAGGCGACTTCCTGAAGACCGGTGGTGGAACGACTTTCTTTCAAAAAGGAACTATCAATAACAGATTGGGGAAGATTACCGGACTCAGTGCTGCTCACATCTCTGAAGACGGGGTTAAAGGATCAGGTCCGTTATTGTCAATAACATTCGCAGCAAAGGCGAGTGGGAAAACCGAAGTGACACTCAGTGATTTTGAGTTTGGTTCTGCAACAGGAACGGTTATACCTACGGACGCGCCTCACCTCACTATAACTGTGGGAGAATATCCGGCATGGGATGTGAATCAGGACGGACGCGTCAGCATTCTGGATCTGATTCGGGTCGCGCAGCGGTTTGGTGAAACTGCAGCTGCGAACGCTGAAGCAGACGTAAACGACGGTACTATTACCATTTTGGATCTCATCCTCGTCGCCCAACATCTTGGTGAGTCGACAGGCGCAGCGTCCCCTGCCATGCTTGTGATGGACAATATTGAGAACCTCGATTCTGCGATGGTACAGGCGTGGATAGACCAGGCACAACTTGAAGATGACGGTTCTGTTGCCTTCCGAGAAGGGATCGCTTATCTCGAAAGCCTCTTGGCACTGCTTGTACCTGAAGAGACGACCTTACTTCCGAACTATCCGAATCCGTTCAACCCAGAGACATGGATACCGTATCACTTGGCGAATGCGAGTGAGGTGACAATCAGTATCTACAATGTGCATGGCACGCGTGTCCGTCAACTCAATCTCGGACATCAGCATGCCGGTTATTACACAGAGCGGAGTCGTGCAGCGTATTGGAATGGTCGTAACGAAGTCGGTGAACGCGTCGCAAGCGGTATCTATTTCTACCAATTTCAGGCAGATAACGTCTCGCTCCTGCGAAAGATGCTTATTTTGAAGTAGGCGTATACTACGTCGCGTCATAGCGTATATCTAACCAGCTGGTGCGGTTGGAAAATCGCACCAGCACTGCCGTAAATTGACTTTCGCGTTAAAGCGTTGTATATTAACCCAAGGCTGCTGCGAATCTGAGTATACTTCGCTTCAGCGAGAAACGAGGCGAACCCCATCCATTCATCATGGAGGCGTACAATGATAGAAGAAGATGTTCAACTGATCCACAGGATTTTGTCGGGCGATGACGCAGCCTTCACGGCTTTAGTCCGAAAATATCAGAAAAGCGTGCACGCCCTGGCGTGGCGGAAGATCGGCGACTTTCACCATGCCGAAGAGATTACCCAAGACACCTTCCTCCAAGTCTACAATAAACTTTCAACCCTCAAGGACCCCCGTCAGTTTGCTGGATGGCTTTATGTCATGACAAGTCGACGCTGCAGCAATTGGCGGCGAAAGCATAAATCCGAACTCCAGTTGTTGGAGACAGCTATGGAAGCAATTGATAAATCCACATACACCCGTTATGTATCAGAGCAACGCGAAGCTGAATCTGCTGAACATCGTCAGGCCCTCGTCAAGAAACTCCTCGATAAACTCCCAGAGAGCGAACGGACTGTTATGACGCTCTATTATCTCGGTGAAATGACGACTCGCGAGATTAGCAGATTCCTTGGGGTCTCTGTGAATACGATTACCAGTCGTCTGCAGCGCGCACGCCGCCGTTTACAAGAAAATGAAACACTCTTGATACAAGAGACGCTCGGAGGGGTCCAACTTTCTGCTGACCTCGTAGAAAACATCACCCAGAAAACCGTCAATATGAAGTCAACCCCGTCTCCAACTACGAAACCCGTCATTCCATGGATCGCAGCCGGTGCAGCTGCGATTTTGGTGCTGCTGATGCTCGGACTCAGCAACAAATACCTTGCCCGGTTTCAGAGACCCTACAGTTTCGAGGCAGCATCGGAACCGACCATCGAAATTATTGAGACACTCATTGTCCTTGACACCGACGCCAAACCGGCACTTCAAAATCAATTCGGACGTACCCTCATGACCGATGAAACCAATAGTCCCGGATTACAAGGGTCCGAAACAGCCGCAACACCAGGGGCATCGGTGGACTCAGCGGATACCGTCCCTTGGATGCCCGATCCCGCCTTGCGTGCCGCTGTTCGGGAGGAATTGGCACTTCCGGCAGGCGCCCCTTTAACGCAGGAGATAATGCTGGAGCTCCATCGCCTACATGCGAGTGGAAAAGGTATTACGGATTTAAAGGGCTTGGAATTTGCCCAAAATTTAGTGGATTTACATTTAGGCGATGCGGGTAATTATGTCACTGACTTAAGACCGCTCGCTGCCCTCACTGACCTAATCAATCTCAATGTCGGTGGTAATCAAGTCTCAGACGTGAGACCCCTCACGAACTTGACCCATCTAACTGGACTCAGCCTCTGGAATAACCAAGTAACTGATATATCTCCACTGCGTTCCCTGACTGCCCTTACCTACCTGAATTTGGCTGACAATTATGTGGACGATCTCCGTCCGCTTGCAAATCTGATAAACTTAGAAAAATTAGACCTTTTTGACAACCACGTTCAAAACGTTGCGCCGCTCGCAAATTTGAAAAGCCTGAAGCATCTCATCCTGACAGACAATCATATTAAAGACTTCAGCCCACTCACAGGCTTGATGAATCTGCAAGCATTGTGGATCAAGATGAATCCGATACAAGACTTGCATCCCCTCTCCAAACTGAATCTCATAGATCTAAAATACGATGCCGTCGCGGATCCCGCAGTCCAAACACAACCTTCTGAGGCATGGATGCCAGATCCAGCGTTGCGCGCCGTCGTTCGCGGTGAGGTCGGACTCCTACCAGATGTTCCATTGACAAAAGAGAAGATGTTAAGATTGGTGTACCTTGATGCGGGAGGCACAGGTATCCTTGACATCACAGGTTTAGAATTTGCCACGAATCTCAGAGAACTGTACCTGAGTGAGAATCCAATAACAGACTTACGACCGCTCGCAAACTTAACGAAACTTAAAGTCTTACATATCGGAGATGTCTCCCCACCCATGGTAAACCTTGATCTCCATCTGTTGACGAATTTAATAAACTTAGAGACTCTCTCTCTACGAAGAAACGGCATTTTGGATATAGCACCGCTTTCGAGATTGACAAAACTGCGGATATTATCCATTGAAGGGAATCCGATAATAGACTTAAGTCCACTCTACAGATTGAATCTTAGAGAACTCGACGTGAGTAACAGTCCGCTCATAGACGTGCGTCAGTTAGCGCGTCTCACTGCCTTAGAGTATCTCTGTCTGGAAAACAGCGGGATTTCGGATATCCTTCCCCTCGCGGGGTTGACGAAACTGCGCGTCTTGGATATTAGACATAACGCCATCGAAGCCGTACATCCACTTTCGGGGTTAACTGCCTTAGAAACTTTGTGGGTACAGGGAAATCCGATAACAGACTTCACGCCGCTCTCCAAACTGAAGCTCACAGACTTCAAATACGATGTTATCGAACAGACGACCCAACAAACCGATCCCGCCGAAGCGTGGATGCCAGACGCTGCGTTGCGCATTGCAGTGCGCGGTGAGATGGGACTGCTACCAGACGTACCGCTTACGAAAGAAAAAATGCTACGATTACAGGAGTTAAAGGTCTCCGATAAAGGCATCGATAACATTAGTGGCTTAGAGTTTGCCACGAACCTCAGAGAACTTAACCTGAGTCGAAATCCGATAACAGACCTACGCCCACTGGTGAATCTCATTAACTTGGAGCAGCTCTCGCTGGAGGATAGTAAGATAGCAGATATCCGTCCGCTCGCTGAGTTGAAGAGACTGCGGACCTTGAATATTAGAGACAATGCTATTAGAGACATCACACCCCTTACAGGGTTAGTTGCATTGCGGACGCTGTTAACCCAAGGGAATCCGATAACTGATCGGACACCGCTCGTCGGATTGAATCTTACAGAGTTGGATTGAATCCTATAGACCCGATACGATGGAAAAGATAACAAGGAGTTACAGATGTCTATGAGACGATTTCCCATTTTTTTGCCATTGATCCTGGTTTTAATTTTCTCTATCCCAAACGTATTTGCCCAAAACTACACCCAGTGGGTCTCCCTGAAGGTGCCATAATGCGTCTTGGAAAAGGCAGTATAAAGGAACTCCAATTTTCACCAGATGGTACTCGGCTTGCCGTAACAACATCTATCGGTATTTGGCTCTATGATGTCCAGACGGGGAAAGAAATTGACGTATTTGCGGCGCACACCGGTAGTATGAGGAATATGAGTTTTTCACCCGACGGCAAGATGATCGTCAGTACGAGTGATGACCCTACAGTTCAGTTATGGGATATTGAGACGGGCACCCTCTTGCAATCCCTCAAAAGGCATACGAATGAGGTTTTGAGTGTGAGTTTTTCGCCCGATGGCAAGATGATTGTCAGCGGCAGTGCGAGTTGGGGCGGTTCGGTTTGGCTATGGGATGTTGAAACAGGCACTTTCTTGAAATCCCTCGAAGGGCATAGATATAATCACCAGGGCGGTTGGCCTTACAATCTTATGAGTACCCGCTTCTCTCCTGATGGCAAGATGATCGTCGGTGTGGCTTCGGATAAGACGATTCGGCTCTGGGATATCAACACCGGCACTCTATTGAAATCCCTCAAAGGGCATACAGGGTGGATTTTGCGTGTAAGTTTTTCACCCGATGGCAAGACACTCATCAGTGTGGATAGGGACAATACCATTCGGCTCTGGGATGTCGGCACTGGCACCCTCTTGAAGGCCGTTACGGTGAAGAGCCGTGATGTTCTGGGTTTCAATTTTCATCCTGGATACGGCGACCGACTCCTGAAGACGGCTACGGATTTTTCACCTGACGGCAAGGTGCTCGTCAGTGCGAGTGAGGACCATAGGGGTCAACTTTGGAATGTTGAGACGGGCACCCTCTTGAAATCCCTTAGAGGACATACACGGTGGGTTTTGCGTGCGAGTTTCTCCCCTAATGGCAAGATACTTGCCAGTGGGAGTATGGACGGTTCGGTTCGGTTATGGGATACTCAGACGGGCACCCTCTTGAAATCCCTTAAGGGACATACAGGGCGGGTTGAGCATGTGCGTTTTTCACCTGATAACAAAATGCTTGTCAGTACGAATGATGCCCCTACGGTTCGTTTATGGGACACCGAGACAGGTACGCTTTTGAAATCCCTCACTGGGCATAAAGATAATGTTGACGGTGTAAGTTTTTCACCTGACGGCAAGACACTCGTCAGTGCGAGTAGGGACGGTTCGGTTTGGTTATGGGATGCTGAAACGGGCAAACACTTAAAAACCTTCGAGGGACATACGGGTAGCGTTAGAAGTGTGAGTCTCTCCGCTGATAGCGAGAGGCTCGCCAGTGGGGGTACGGACGGTGCCGTGCGGTTATGGGATGTCGGGACGGGCAACCTCTTGAAACCCTTTACAGGACATACGGGTACTGTCGAGAGTGTGAGTCTTTCACCCGATGGCAAGACCATCGCCAGTGGCAGTGTGGACGGTGCTGTGCGGTTATGGGATGTTGGAACGGGCAACCGCTTGAAATCTATCATAGCGCACACGGGTGAGGTGAAAAGCATCAGTTTTTCACCCGATGGCAAGACCATCGCCAGTGGGGGTACGGACGGCTTGGTTGGGTTATGGGATGCCGAGACGGGCAACCCTTTGAAACCCCTCACAGGGCATACGGATGAGGTTTTGTGCGTGAGTTTCTCTGCGAATGGCAAGATACTTGTCAGTGGCGGGCTGGACGGAACGATTCTCCTATGGAACACGTCCGTGTTTAAATGAGAGCACCTCACACCTACCCTTAGATAAGAACCGTTGCCTGAAACACTGAAGCCGAAATTGAGACAGTATTGGAGAAAAAATGAAAACACAGATTCTTTTAAGGAAGCATACCCCGGTAAGCATCATCAGCTTTTTTCTGCTCCTGACAACAACTCTCCTTGGGTGTAATACTATCAATCGCGCCCTTGAAATCGACGCTGTTCTCCTTACACTGGATGATCTCCGCACGATGGGAGTAAGGACGGATAAACGCATCGGCGTACCTATAGAGCACTTAAAGGAATTACATATTATCAGTGCATACGAGCAGCGTGGCACTCAACTGACTGTTCAATATTGGTTATTTGCCTCCGCGTCCGCTGCAAAAAAAGCGGCGGAGGGTCAGTGGATATGGTTCTTTGCCGCGCCAGCGAACTTTCACCCCCAGCTCAATCCCGAAGATGTCATTGGAGATGCGACATGGCACCGTATTCACAGGAGTCGAAAGGAATGGGAAAACGGTCCGACTGACATCTGGTTCGTGAAATACAATTTACTCGTTAGCGTTAGGACAAAGGGGCACCCGTCAAATCGACTCCAATTCGCCCGGGACACTGCCCGAAAGATTGAAGCGGAAATTAACGCAATCGTAGAAAAAAAATAAAAATACAGATTCCCTATCCGAGATCTTGCCTTGGTCGCAGGCGCGCGCAATAAGGACGCGCTTTTATTTCTCGTCCACCTTCAGCTTATCAATGAACGGACTCAGCAAGTCTATCGGAATTGGGAAGACCATCGTCGAGTTCTTCTCGGCACTGACCTCCACCAACGCTTGAAGGAATCGGAGCTGCACGGCTGTAGGTATCCGACTGAGGATTTCTGCGGCATTCGTTAAGACCTCGGCAGATTCAAATTCACCCTCGGCGTGTGTAACTTTCGCGCGACGTTCCCGCTCGGCTTCTGCCTGTTTCGCCATTGCCCGCTGCATCTCAACAGGGAGATCGACGTGTTTAATCTCCATCGCCAACACCTCAACCCCCCACGGTTCGCAATGCCTTTTAATGATTTCTTCCAAGTCTTGATTTAACTTTTCACGTTCCGAGAGGAGATCATCCAACTCTGCACGTCCAAGTACGCTTCGCAGCGTCGTCTGTGCTGTCTGACCGATAGCGAAGCCGAAATCCTCGACCTCAATGACCGCCCTATCCGGTTCAGTCACCCTGAAAGTTAACACAGCGTTGACACTCACAGAAACGTTATCCTTCGTAATAACATCTTGTGGGGTAACATCATTGACGATCACCCGTAGGCTGATACGTTGCATTCGTTCAATCCAGAACGGTATCATAAACACGAGTCCTGGACCACGGGTCCCCGTTAGACGTCCGAGGCGGAAGATAACAGCGCGCTCATATTCCTTGAGAATCCGGACGCTCGTGCCAAGCATAATGACGACAGCAACAACAATAGCAAAATAGATTGGATCAATTTGTGGCATATTTTTAATTTTCCTTTTTTAGCAGTCAGCAGTCAGCAGTCAGCATTGTCCCGCAAGTCCACACGCGACTTGCGTAGCAAAGACGCAAGCGTTACCGAACCCCTCTTTTCTTTTCAGACCGCTGAGAGTGCGGGGAATGCCATTAAGGCATTCATACCGTTGATTCTGATGATGGCTGTTGGCTTCTGAGGCTATCAAGCATCGTAGCCAGTGATGTCGCGAGCCTTCTGAAAAAAGGCACGTTTCCGCGGCGTGTTGATTTGCCATTGCACCGGCACGGATTGGTAACCGTCATGATAGTTGTTTTCACCCGGATCGAAGTAGCCCCATGAGGCGTATTGACTCACAGCAGCAACGAAGTTGTTCAGCGGTTTATCGAAATCAAAGTGGTCATCTTCATTAAACAGAATCGGCATCGGACGGTAGCCCGGCACCTGGCGCGTTTCCTGGACCATAGAGATAATACGGTTCGGATCCTTCACACCGTTCCCATGAACAAGCAGAAAGTCAGAAGAACGGACAACATTCTCAAGTGGTACCCGACCCCCGCCGTAACTCGTCCCAGTGAGGAATCTATCGCCATTGCGTGTCGTTGCTTTCACGCGTTCAATCAATTCATGTACCCGTTGCGGTTGTAGAATCTCATGTGTATATCGAACATTACATTCGTTGTTGACTTCAACAATCACATTGGTATATCCCTTGTCAAAGAGCCACCCGGTTGCGTTGTCCACCGCCTGTATAACGGCGTTCTCGTCGGTGAGCCGATGGTCCTGTCCAAAATAAAAATAACCGAGAATGACAACCATACCCAGATCATCAGCAAAGTCGATAATGCGTTCGAGTCGTGACAGGTAATTCGGGTTGAGACTCCCATCAGCTTCTATGCCGGAGTTGTGCCACGGCTGCGCCTTAGAATAACCTTCCGGACTCCCACCTTGGAGATTGATCGTGAACGCCAGCACGCCGTGGGCGCGCCATGTCGGCATCGCTGCTAAAAATTCACGCGTATTGCGCTCAGGGTCCCACTCACCTGTATCTGGATATTCCCACAAGTGAATCGTCTCTGGATTCCTATCATCGAAGATACCCTGCACCATGCGGGTGTTAATGAGCAATCCTTCGATTTTATTATCTTGGTAGAAACGTCCTGGATAGGTAATTTCACCATTAATGTAGAACGCATCTTCAACGAGGCTAACTGCTGTTTTCATTTTCTTCTCCTTCGTATTGATTTGAACATTTTTGCGAGTAGCATTGTTCGTTTGCGCACCAAAGGCATTTAAAACCTCTGGCGCAACAGTCGCGGTAAGAGCGGCAGTCGTTGCCGTCTTCAAGAAACGCCGTCGCGAGATATTTATTCGTTGTTTTCCGTCCATATTAGGCATACACCGATTCCTCACAAACACGCATCCAGTGCGCCATAAAACCTTGTCAACGAGAGGGGTTACCGAGTCTTTTGTGAGAGTGCTTTAAAGTATCGCCTTAATTGCTCACGGTACTGAAACGGAATATTCTCAAATTCCTTGGCATTCGGCGCAGCTTCTAACTTCCGAACGATTTCCAGTAATTCAGGATGCAAAGGCGGAACTTCCTGTGCGGGGGTAGCAGAGGTTTTTGCCACTTCCGCCTTCCGCTGCTTGCCGACATCCCGTTTCTGCAACGATTTTAAACTATCAAGCATCCGAGTCAAAATCCGCGCCTGTCTATCAAGCACTTCATCATCAAGTCTTCCTTGTTGGAGAGATTTCTCGACCGCATTCATCTCCTGAGCGACCTCTTCAAGGCTCCCCAGCATTTGCGCCATTTCCTCAGCGCGCTCTGCGAGACGTTGCGTTGCCTCTCGGATCAGCTGCTGTTGGGCAGCGAGTTGCTGCATCATCTGTTGTAGCCCAGGAGTTTGCCCCTGCTCACGCATCTGTTGATTTAGACGCTCTGCCATCTGGTTTAACTGCTCCTGACCTTCGGCGAGTTGTTCGAGCTGCTGCATCATATCTTCAAACCCACCAGCACCCATCTGCTGGTTCATCTGTGCCATCGCCTCAAGGAGTTCAAAGATGGCTTGATTCAGATCCGCAAGTGCGGCTCTCTGAATCGGGAGCGCGAGGCTCGGTTGCCTATCCTCTAAGGCGCGTGCAGCACGAGAGAGCGCATCGTTTGAAGCATTGAGATGTAAGACGACTTCAGGCGGTACCTGTATTTGTCGTCCTCCTAATTCCCAGAGTTTACTTGAAAGTTGCGTAATCCCTTCTGCTGTGGTAATCTCATCCGCTGCGAGTTCTTGCAATTTCAAGATTTCACTCTGGATATAGGCATTCGCTTGTCCAGCGATGAGAAGGTCGTTCGTTTGGTTAATAACCTTTTCATGGAGATGAGAGAGATAGAGTCCACTTTCAACGGCTTCACGCATCACAGTTAGAGACTCGTTTGCGTTTGCTCCTTCCATGAATGCCAAAGCGTTATCCAAGCCTTGTGCGAGTTCCATCAAGGTCTGTTGCGCGCCGCGTCCCGATTCGAGTGCCTCGCTGTCCTGTCCACTTCGGAGGTTTGCACTGGTAGTATCGAGCATTTCAGGCAGCTGATATTCATGCACAAACTGATTGAGGCGGAGGATTTCATCTCCGAGCCGTTCTATTTGCGGTGGGGCGTTTTCGTTATCTTTCGCGAGTTCCTTCATATCAGTGCCGAGTTTCTCTAATTTCTCACTGAGCCGTCCGAACTCCTCACCCACGCGATCCTCTTTTTGTGCGAGATCATTCAAAGGTGCGGACTCAGCTGTCGCCTCCAATGTATCCATCAATTCTTTCTGTTGTTCAGCGAGTGCAGCTGCCTGTTTCGCAGCGGCTTCTAATTCCTGCTCAAGAAGCATCTGTTCGTAGAGGGATTTCGCGCGTTCCAATTGTTGTAAAAACTGTTCCTGACTGAGATTCGCTTCCTGCATTGCACCTTGTCGTTCAGTCAGCTGCTGGTTCTCTAACGCCTCAGATAATTTCTGCAAAATCTCTTTGTGCTCTTCAGAGAGTGCTTTTTCCATGAGGTTTTGGAGCTCCTGATATTTCTGAATCGTCTCAGTGTCAAAGAGTTGATTCTGCTCCATCTCCTCCGCCGTCTGCTTCATATCTTCGATTAATTGCTTCGCTGTCTCCTCAATCTGTTTCTGGTTTTCAAGCACCTGTTGCATGAGATTTTCATCGTTGCGCGTAAGTTCCTGATTGCTTCTGCCCATCCGCTTCATAGTATCAAGGAGGTTATCGACCAACCCTGTAGCATCTGCCTGTTCGTCAAAGAGTTCATCGAGTCCACGCTGCTCCGCTTCCTGATCGGCAGCAACCGAATCGTACATTTCTGAGAGCGATGGAAAACGAAGCGTATAGGTAGGCGACTTGCCAATATTCGGTCCAGAAACATCATCGTTGTCCAAGGCTTGAACGTAATAGGCAAGCACTTCACCCGGAAAGATACCAATCCGATCGACATCCCAAGTATAATTCAGAAAGACAGCTCTACGAACATCAGCCCCTTCAATCCCCCAACGTTTTAACGGCACATTCACTTCTTCAGCACCCTCGACCTCAACACGATAGACAAGTTGGAGTTCCTGTATCCCGTAATCATCCGTTGCCTCTACTTTCAGTTCCACCAACATACTGTTATCTAAGACAGTATCCCGCGCCGGGGCAACGATAGAGACATCCGGGACGGCATCTTCAAAAACAGTGAGTGTATAGTTAATTGGGTCCCGATTCATGAAACCTTCACCGTCAGTAATACGGATATGGTATTTCTCGCCAACCGCGAACCGCGAACCGCGAACCGCTGACGACTGACGGCTAATCACGACCCATGAACCGTAAATTGTGGACTGCTCTTTAGTCTCTAATGGCACTTCGTCAGATACCTCAAACACAAGAGAGGCTTTCTCAAGCGGTTTGTTGCTCTCGCCTGCGAATACGACCTCTGTTCCGAAAAGCGTCTGAATATCACCAGTGTTTGCCGGTAACGTCTGAGATTGCAGTTGGGTGTAAGTAGGGTAGTTGAGGCGATACTGAAATTGTGTGACAACTGGTTCATCGCTGATCGTGAGTTGATACTGCTCAGACCCTACCGATTCGACAGAAACGTAGTATTGAAGCGGACGACTCACCTTTTCAAGCGTCACACGGTATGACAAGGAAAGGGCGGGAACCTGCTCGTTACGATCATCTACAGAGTCGGAGGTTCTCTGCATCAGCACGGCTTCCCATTTTGTTGATGCGGCTTCATCGGCTTCTCCGACGCGGTAATAGAGTTCAACAGGCGCGCCGAAGTGTCCGTTTACTTGCGCAGTGATGTCAACGTCACTACCTCGCTCGACTTGGGCGTTACCCGGCTGAATTTCTGTAATCTGAATGAGATTTTTTAGACCTTCGGCGTCCGTCTGGAGCGTCGTAGGCAGTGCCCGAAACGAGTGTGCAAAGTCCATGAAAGCAGTCGGTAAGAAAAAGGATGTGATCAGGAGAAGCCCGATACCCCCAACAGCGACACCCGCATTCCGCCTGATTTTCCGAAACTCGGACTGAAACACCTGTTTGGGCTGTACCTGTTCCATATCTCTGCTGGTTTGAAGAATCAGGTGCTCGATGAATTCCGGAGCATATCCGAGTCGGTTATCCGTTAACGTCCGCCAGAGTTGGACGGCACTCAGAATCCGATTTTCGGATGCAAACCCACTTTCTGCTTGTGTCGATTCAAGGCGGGCTGCGACGGCTGCATCTGTCAGTCTGCGACGGAGCGGTAGAACAAGTGCGCGGACTACGGCGTAGACAGCAACACCTATGGACACCAACAGAACACCCATACGTATCCAGTGCGAAAATGGGAGTTGCCACATCGGTAAACTAAACGCAAAAACGACGAGGACCCCTGTCCCAATAAGGGCAAGAATACCGAGACATTTCAGCAGCCCTTCTGAGAAAATGAGCCATCGCCATTGCCGCCGAATCGCACGCAGCTGCACAATCAGATTTTCATAAGCTCGATTTACATTTTGTGTGTTCATAGTGTATATGGTTATAAGTTATAAGTTATAAGTTACGAAGTTTTTAGTAACAATCTTCCATTCCTAAAGACTACAAGATAGCGAGGGTTGTTACCAGAGTTCTCTTAACTTATAACTAACAACCAATAACTAATAACCCTCTATTAGTGCGTCAGGACATAGACAGCAATATTCACTGCCATTTTCGCTGCGAGTTCGCGAACCTGCGGCGTATCCTCTGGATGTACATCGGCATCCTCAAGCCCATCACCGATGTCAGCACTGTAAACGTAATAAACAACCATTCTTCCATCGTGAAAAAGTCCAAACCCTTGTGCGGGTTCGCCGTCGTGTTCATGAATCTTGGGCAACCCATCGAGTTCATAGAAGCATCGGTAAATCAGATGCGTGTTCGGTATCGGCTGTAATTCCTGATTGGGAAACACCCGTCGCATTTCACGGCGAAAACTTTCGTCAAGCCCATAATCATCATTGGCAAATAGAAACCCACCGTTCATGAGGTAGTCCCGCAAAATCTCAACCTCACTTTCAGTTAACCGGATATTTCCGTGTCCGACAAGGTAGAGCATCGGGTATTGGTAAAGCGTGTGATCTGTCAACTTAAGAATCACTCTATCCTCGGCGGTTTCAATATCCGTTCGCGTGCGAAGGAGGTGAAGCCAATTCTTAATTGTCGTCGCGTCGCCATACCAATCGCCGCCACCGCCGTAGTGGACCTGGGCGATAGTAAGCTTCTCACCGGCTTCTGGTGTGCCAACTGCTATGTAAAATAGGAGACAACATAAAAAAAAGAAGTATCTCCACTTCATCAATCGCATCATAAAATGTCTTGTTTTCCTGTCCAACGAACACTTCAAACTAACCCAATCCGCTTACGTAAGAACCATTCAGTCCCTAATAATCCGACGACAGCAAGGAGAACCAGCGGATGTGACCAGAGTTCACGTTCAGCATCAACGAACACAGGGTTTTGGACATTGGCAATGTTTTCGGGAAGCGATGCCGCGTTCGCTATCGTGAAATAAGCACCACCCGTCTGTTCAGCGAGTTCTTTCAGCAAAACCTCATTGAGTTGGGGTGCTTCCAATTCTGCAAGCTGCGGATGGGCATAAATATCAATCTGATCTTCACCCAACGTTAAGTCCCGACTTCTGCTGACTGCTCGAATCCGGTAAGTTCCCTTCTGTAGCAGCTGGAATTGGGCAGTATAGAGGTTTCCAATGTCAGACGTTATGCGCTGTTGCGATGCCGATCCGTTTGCGTTTTCCGTCGCGCTGTGAATTCGGAGTTGAAACGGCGTTCCGTCAGGTGGGACGACCTCAATCTGAACCGTTGCGTCCGTTTGTCGCTGATAGGTCTCAGAATACAGATACGCCGTAACTTTAGCCACATCCCCTATCGTATAGGTTGCGGCATCCGTGGCAAGATAGAGTTTTTCGTCATCAGTATGCGTCGCCATCCATCGGATAACCTGTGCCCAGAAACGTGAATAGATTGTCCGATAGCGATTGTCTTTAAAAGCCTTAACGCCGAAATCCCAATTCCAGAGTCCTTCCGCCGCGATAAGCAGACTTTTACCCAAACCCGCTCTCTGAAGCACCAAAACGGGTGTCCCTTCTCCGTTCTCCATAAGGACAGTCGCACCACCTCTGAGCTGAAATCCGCTAAAAAACCGCGATAAGGAAACAGGGATGTTTTGCCATATAGCAGTGTTATTTTCCAGTGTGCTTCCGCCGTCACCCATTTGGAGCATCGGATGAAACAGCCCAGATTGCGTCAGCTGTACAGTGAATTCTGCGTCGTGTACACGGCATCCGTTTGCGGGTATATCAATCGGTAATAAGTGCGCCAATTCCGTGTTTCTCAGTCCATTCACGCCGATCATATTCCGAGATGGCAGAAAAATAACAGGTTTGCCTTGGATTTCAACAAAGTCAACGATTGCGAGTCGCTGTGCCTCAGTAAGATGTGCGTCCCCTAAATCTCCTAAAATCAGCACATCGTATTTAGAGAGTTCAGCGCGGGTCTCAGGGAATCTCAGTGTTTCGGATGCCGGTGTAGATTGCGGATAATAGCCATCTAAACGTTCAATCGCAGCATCAGTAGCTATCCGTCTTGACCCGCCGCGTGACAAGATTGCATAGGTTGCCTCAACATCTGGATCACGCGCTAACACCCGTTTCAAGAAGGTGTAATCCCATCGGGGTCTACCTTCAAGATAGAAAACGTTGAGTTTCGCCTTCACCACCTTCACCGAAAACGTCTTTTGATTGTTCGCTTCCGTCAGTTCACCATCAAGTGCCGGAAGTGTCACAGTATACTGGAAATTGCCTTCGGTCTGCGGTGTCAACTTCAGTTCAATTACCTGTTTAGTAGTGGTACCTGTCCCAACCTCCTCCGTTTCGGATTTGGTCGAAGTCTGCGAGTCAGGTCCAAAGGTCAACGTTTCAGCATCTATAAGCGCATTTCCGTTCGTTTCACGGAGGGACAGTCGGGTTGTCTTACCCGTATAGCCGGTTTGCGTTACATTCACACGGATCGTGCTTTCATGACCGGTGTAGGCAATCGGTGCATAATCAATGTGCTGAATTTGAACATCCTTGGGGGGTTCCACCGCACCGACTCCTACTGCATAAACCGGCATCTCTAATCCGGCAATAGCTGCTAAAGGAAATTTCCCGGAATTGTGTCCACCATCCGTAATTAGCACAATACCTGCAGCCTGCTGCCCCTTCCATGTCGCTGCTGCTTCCTGTATCGCGCCACTCATATCAGTAAGTGCCCCGTCAGGTTCAAACTGAGGCATTTCAGCATCAAGACTTTGTGCAAGCGGAACACTTTGATGGAGTCCGGTATCAAAAGGGTAGAGATGTACCTCAAATCGAGCTTGCAATGCCTGAAGGAAGCCTCTCGGAATATCAAACAAGAGTTGATTCACCTGATGCAGTCTCGACTTTGGGACTTCATCAGTGGGTTCATCCACGAGTTCCATACTTTGCGATGTATCTACCAGAATGGAGAGGTGGGTCGGTGGTGTAATGTCCTTTTTCTCAATAACGACCGGAGCTAAAAGACAAGCGAGCAAGATTGATGCCGCGCAGATTCGCAGGACAACGAGCAAAACTCGATACCTCGGACGCATCGGACGCGCTACCCGAAAGTAGACGAACACAGTTATGCCGATGGCAATGCCGATACCGAGTACTATTGCCCATCCGGGCCAAAAATAGGTGAATCGCATACCTCTTCTAATTCCTTTCTCCACATATTATAGTCTAATTGGGAGATAGATGTCAAGTGGTTGTTAGTTATTAGTTGTTAGTTAAGATAGGAGGGTTCTGGTAACAATTCAAACGCCTTGGAAGACTCCTGACCGGAACTGAATAGTCCTAAGCCCCAAAAACTATGTTGACAATCCGTAATCTACTATGATAGAATATGTTCAATTCAAATTCCATTATCAACATGGAGCATACTATGGCAGAGCAAAATAATCACGAGAGCGCGGTTGAAACCCAAGACGCAATACAAGCAAAGAGCGGTGTTATCATCAACGCCGCACAGATGCAGTCACTTGATATTAGCGAAGGGTTCACTCGGATGAAAACAGCAACCGGTTGGCAAATCAAATTAGCAGCAACAGCGCGTGTCACTATCAGTTTCATGACGAGTATGCGGAAAATTGAAACAACACTGATGGAAAACGACATTATTGAGCGGGACGGAGACGACCTAATTTTGCTTCGCAACCAACCGACCGATGCCTATCGCTCGCAGCGGAGTGTATCGCCACTGGCACGAAGCAGCAGTCAGACACTCGCCTCCGAACCCACTGAAGGTAAGACAGTCTAACTCTTTTTCGTAGAAAGGTGTAGGGGATGGCACCCATTTTAGAACGCATTTATCGGCTTCTTTCCAGTTTAAAGGGTGGAACGATGGTCCCGACAGAGATCGTGCTGAGTGCGGGAAGTTATTCGCAAATTGTTACGGAACTTTCGGAAAAACTCGGCACACAAGGGCTATCTCACTTGCAGGTAGCACATCACCTCGCCTTGCCGCTCTCTATTGAACAGGACAATACGGATTTGGTTATCCTCAAGGAATTAATCCCGAACCCGTGTCCAATTTGCCACCATCGTTTGACGTTCCTTCGGGAGACGATTGAACGCTTTGAAAATGACGACACACATTCGGTACGCTGCCCAATGGGGCATCGTTACCAAGGCGAATTGAAGGTATACTATCTGAGTATCTTTCAAGGAGAAGGGGTCGAAATCGAAAAGCCTATAAAGGTATGTCCAGAATGCGGGAGTGAGAACATCCAGTACTTGGGACCAAAAGTGATGTTCTGTCTTGATTGTGACTGGGACAGCGGGCTGGAACCCCGCTATCACACCCAAAGGTGATAGGTGCGCTTGGGAAACACACCTATCAATAAATACCTCTAATGGAAATGTCCAGCATGCGGGTCGGCAGCGGCGGCAGCATCCGGTGGCTCTTCAATCTCTGTAACGAGTGTCTCTGTCGTTAAGAGCAAGCCAGCAATGCTGGAGGCGTTCTGAAGTGCTGAACGGACAACTTTTGTCGGATCGACGATTCCTGCTTCGAGCATGTCGCCGTACTCATCCGTCGCCGCGTTGAAACCGTAATTGCCTTCACCCTCCTGCACTTTCGCCAGCACAATTGAACCTTCCAACCCAGCATTCTCTGCGATCGCACGCACAGGCGAAAGTAAACTACGCCGAACAATATCGAGTCCTGTATTTTGGTCGCCATCCAATTCCAGTTCGCTGAGAGATGCTGATGCGCGTAAGAGTGCGGTTCCGCCACCCGGAACGATGCCTTCCTCAACGGCAGCGCGCGTTGCAGCGAGTGCATCTTCAAATCGAGCCTTCTTCTCTTTCATCTCCATTTCCGTAGCAGCACCGACGTTAACAACAGCAACGCCCCCTGCAAGTTTAGCGAGGCGTTCCTCTAACTTCTCGCGGTCGTATTCGGAAGTCGTCTCCTCTATTTGCGTACGGATCTGCGCAACTCGTCCCTCAACTGCCTTTCTCGCGCCACTACCGCCAACAATCGTTGTGTTATCTTTGTCAACGACGACGCGGCGTGCTGTGCCGAGCATACCGACGACGATGTTCTCTAACCGGATACCGGTCTCTTCCGAGATGACCTGACCTCCCGTGAGGATTGCGATGTCTTCCAACATCTCTTTCCGCCGATCTCCAAAGCCCGGAGCTTTCACAGCGGCAACCTGAAGCGTTCCACGGAGTTTATTGACAACCAAGGCAGAGAGTGCTTCTCCTTCAACATCCTCGGCAATAATGAAGAGCGGTCTCCCGAGCTGCATCGCCTTTTCCATAATCGGCACAAGGGTTGCAACTGAACTAATTTTCTCGGTGTTGATGAGAATATACGGGTTCTCAAATTCGACAACCTGTTCCTGGACATCCGTCACAAAGTTCGGTGATAAGAACCCGCGATCAAACTGCATTCCCTCCACAATATCAACCGTGGTTTCTGAGGTTCTACCTTCCTCAATAGTGATTGCTCCGTCTTCTCCAACCTTCCCAATCGCTTCAGCGACGATCGTTCCGATATTGCTATCGTTTGCTGGGTCGTTTGCAGCGATTGAGGCGACCTGTAGAATTTCCTCATGCGTGCTAACGGCGCGGCTCTGTGCGGTGATTGCATCAACTGCGGCGACTACCGCTTTGTCTATACCGATTTTCAGTTGCATCGGGTCGGCACCGGCAGTAACGTTCTTGAGCCCCTCATGAAGAATTTCCTGCCCCAACAGCGTAGCAGTTGTCGTCCCATCTCCAGCGACATCATTGGTTTTCGTTGCGATGGACTCAAGCAGTTGGGCACCCATATTTTCGTACGGGTCCGGGAGTTCAATTTCTTTTGCGACGGTGACACCATCGCAGGTTACCAGCGGTGCCCCGAAAGATTTTTGAATGACGACATTCCTACCACGAGGACCAAGGGTGACCTTCACGGCATCGGCGAGGGTATCTGCCCCGCGCTTGAGCGCCACCCTTGCTTCTTCATCGAAGATAATTTGCTTTGCTGGCATTAAATTCCTCCTGTATCTGTTTTAGTACTTCAATGTTAAATATACAAAGTGTTGCGTTTAAAAATCGCTCCTATAATTATAGCATACACGCTGTGTAAAGTCAATTTTTTATCGACGCTCCCCGAAAACATAAAAGTAGGCGAGGTTTCTCACCTCGCCTACTTTACCCAAAATGCTATCTATCCGGATTCAGACGACAAACTAAAACTCACAGCCAATAGCCAACTGCTATTAAAGTCCGCGTGAATCCTTTAAACTCCCCCAAGTAACTGACAACTTCCCCGCAGGCTCTACATCAAGTGTCGCTTCACCCAACGTAATCGCTGGAATCACAGGCACCGACCCCAATTCCAGAGAGACGATATCTATGGTATCAATCCAGATATCTGGGCGCGGATTCTCCCATTTGGTGGTAATCAATCCGGCGTGTCCACAAGGACCACCTGCCTTCTTGACCCATCCCCAGACGGAGTTATCGTCTTGGAGCGCGGCATCGTCATGGCACCAATCATCGGAGTTAAAACCTGAAATCATCTCAAGTTCTTCCTCTTTTCCATCCCGGTAGTTCATGACGAATACGTAACTTGGAACACCGTTCTGTTCCCATCCGGTTGCGTGAAGGAAGTAGATGAAGTTCGCCTTACCTTCAACAACAATGCCTTCGACTGCCTTGGGCCATTGCACTGCATTGGTGCCGAAAACGACGATTGCACCGTCAATAATCTGGAATTTGACTTTCCCATCGGGTCCCTCAAAGGTCCCCACTTTATCAATAGGCAGCAGAGAGAGTGTGCTGTCACCAGGGGTCTTGGTCCACCATTGGTGCCCGACCAGGAATGTGTTTGACTTTTCTTCTAAGTCAACATATATCCACTCGTCTAATGCGGTTGCGACTTCTGCTGAAAAAAGACTCATAGCACAAAACAAGGCAATCAGGACTGACAACTTAACCAGTTTCATAACCGATTCCTCCTATGTTAATCTGTGGTAGATAGTATAACAGGGTTATAGATCAATGTCTATAAATTTTCGCTGCCCACTAAATAATCAATCAAACTTCGCAACAGGCGTTCGTGCCGCTCCTCAGAAATGTTACCAAGTATTCCACGCACCAATCGACGCGGGATTACACCTAAAAAACTAAGTCGAATTAGAGATTCTGAATGTAATCCACTTGATATAAAATCAGCATCAGTTGGTGAGATAATATCATCAAGCCCTTGAACGTACTGGTTCAACCTCGTGCTTACACCACAAAC
The DNA here is from genome assembly GCA_028820845.1 of Candidatus Poribacteria bacterium. Classification (NCBI taxonomy): domain Bacteria; phylum Candidatus Poribacteria; species Candidatus Poribacteria bacterium. The sequence continues at coordinate 4,401 of JAPPII010000004.1, read as the reverse complement.
AAAGAGATCTCGATAAGGCAGTGGCATTTCTCGTAGAACAATTGCGGGCCTATACTTTAATTCTTCGTCAGCTTGTAATAACGGAACAAGAACGATACTACTTTCCCGCATAATCTGGGTTTATCCATTTCAACATGTCTGTCGTGTATTCAGGTTCGTCATCTCCATACGCACGTGTAAGGGTCTGCATAGAGAGACGATACCAATCTTCACGCTCCAACGATTCTTGCTCCGACTCATATTTCTCAATGAGTGCCTCAACGATTTCCATTAATGAAACCAATGGGTGATTTTCATTTTCACCGATAAGGCTTATTAAGTCATCACGTAAACCAGAGAGTCGCTGATAATCGCTTTCTGTGCGTGGGACAAAAATGATAGGAGCCAGTTGTGGCCATATATCTTGAGCGGTCTGTATCTCGGTTAGCATATTAACTCCTTGTTGGTATCCTTACAATCTCCAAAATATAGTAATTCTTAATAAGTATAACATATATTTGATGATAATTGAAAATGGAATGTCCGTGGCGGGTTGGATAGGCACATAATTACAATAGGACTAATCGGAATTACTTCCCGCGATGTTTATTATAGGCAAATTCAAGCACAGGGAGAAGTTCGGATACATTTTCAGGAATAGTATAAAAGGCACTTTTCTGTCCGGAATCATATCTGTATTCATAGTGATTTGAAAAACTGCCGGCCTCTTCTTTGGTTACTTTGGCAAAGAATCTGGGAGGGGAATAAGTAATTCTGACACCAAAAACCACCCGTTTTTTATTCATAAAACCACAATATCTTGTCGTGAATTTTACATCCAATATCCATCCTTTTGCTTGAATTAAATTCTGTGTTTCTGTAACCCTTCCGTAAAATATATTGCGCCTGTCTTCAGAATAGTTTGCTTCGTAGTATCGCTTTACTTCTTCAGGTAGAGAATTTTTAATCCGATCTATCGTCCATTCTCCAGCAACAGTTGCCTCTCGTTCTATCGGTTTCGGATCAGTTATGTCATTAGCAGGGTTAGGTTTAGGAGGAATCGGGACAGGCTTGGAAAAATCAGTTTTCTCTTTTTCTTCCAATGCTATCTCAGCGTTCAGTTCTGCTTCATCTGATATTACATTTGCCTTCAAGAGATATTTCTCCAAATCGGTAACAGCAGTCTCCCGATTCTCAATATCAATCTCACAAAAAATCCTGTCACTCAAACTTGAAGCTTTCCATCCAGAAAGGTAAAACCGCCAGATTTTGCCGTTTGTAATTATCGCAAGCGGAATATCTTTGCTATAGGCGTAAAAGCAAATTTGTCCTTCGTATTTTTCGATTGACTGACCCCATCGCTTGCACTCGATGACAACAATTGGGTTTTGTTCGCGTTTAACCTGTAAGGTGTAATCGGCTCTTTTGTTTTCAACTTTATATTCCGGCAGGACCTCCATAGACGCTAAATTGGCATCGTCCCACCCTAAAGCCCTTAAAATCGGTAAGACCACGTATTGTTGCATGGTCGCTTCATTAGCATCTGCCAAGCGTTGCTCGTGTTCAAGAATATGCGCAATAGTGTTTCTCAAATCATTCATGCAAAATCTCTCTGCTTCCGATCAAATCACTTAAAACAGCACCTCAATTTCTCATAAAACTTCAACATTCATTGAGCAAATTGGGGTCTGTCCTGTTTGACATAAGTGTTAAACCCGTGCTTCAATGAACGCAGCAGAAACACCCAAAGCACTCTGAAGAAGTGGTAACTTTGCTGATGGCTGTGGAACTCTCTCTCCATTTTCCCTTAACCCTTCAATATGAAATTCGATAGCCTCAGCGATTAATTCTTTAACTTCTTTCATTATTCCACCCACAGCGATGCATCCGGGGAGATCGGGGACAGAAGCACCATAACTGTTCTCGCTCTTTTCAAAAATAACGACGTATTCCATGAGTTACTCACCTCATAACATTAATCCAAGTTGCTAGTTGTAAATCCATGGAATATCCTTTATAGTGTTTTTATCTGAAAACATAAAAGGAGCACCCCATGGACCTAACTATTGTAGCAGTTTACACGATTTGTGACGACTTTTTATTAGCAACGGGACATCAAGAGCATCGACTTACGAAGATGTCAGATGCCGAAGTCATGACGACGGCACTCGTCGCCCTTCGCAATGTTTTAGGTATTCTTAGGTACTTTTGAGAGGTTATCCCCCTGCGTTCGAGTTCTAAAAACAGGGTTTCGTCTGCTATGACTTTGAGTGCTGCCGCTGCGCCACTCGCTGAATATTTCCATAACGCCCGATCGAGCGTTCGCATCGAAACGTTATAGCACTCGGCTTCCGCACGGCAGAAGTCTACATATTCCTGCCAGAATGGATACTCGGGACCATAGACGCATTCTTCCTTTATCCCAACAGAGCGAAGTGCGTGATGGTCGAGGATAGGGTATTTCTTTTTGTCATAGAAGTGTAGGATCACAGACGCGACGGACTGTCCTACACCATATAACCCTATTAACTTTTTGAGTTTCTCCCAATCGTCATTAAGACGGAACGCCGCGGTGGTGACCTCCTCAATACACGCCGGGAGGTTCTTATCTATCTTACTCGGAAGATAGTGAAATTTCCACTCTGCCATGCTCCGCAATTCGGCTTTCAGTAGGTAGCCACCGGGGGTCTGGCGGGTCTGGCGTTCCTTTACTTTTTTTTTCAGATCTATAATGACCGGCTCTAGGCGTTGATACTTTTCCGATAGACCTGCAAGGTAGAGAGCCTCCCAGTCAAGGATTTCTTTTGTGGTAGTAAATGGAAGTTTCATTTTGTATTGTGAGGTCATAAAGTCTTCCCTTTTCCAAGTCTCCTATCCTAATAATTCCATTATGAAGCCAATTAAAACCTTCCGCTGTGTCTCCAGAAGTAAATTGTTCCAAAATCACTTCCACTCGCGAGTGTCTTTCCATCCGGACTGAAGGCTACGGTCCATTTAGAGTCCGGAAACTTTCCATGCTGATTTTCACGATATGCGGTGAGTGTGTACTTGAGAGTCCCTGTGCGGGTATCCCAAAGGCGGACATCTCCATCTCTACTGGCACTGGCAAAGGTGTTACCATCTGGACTGAAAGATATGGATTCGACCCAACCCTTATGTCCAATAAGTATTTTGTCGAGTGTTCCTGTGTTAACATTCCACAATTGGATTGTTTTTTCACTGGCACTTACAAGTATGGGACCATCTGGGCTGAAAGATATGCAATTTATTTCTCCGAACTCGTTAGTAGATGGTAATGTTTTTTTGAGTTTTCCTGTGTTAGCATTCCAGAGATCAAGGTATTTGTCTTCACTTGAAGTTGCAAGCGTGTTACCATCTGGACTGAAAGATATAGATTTTATCTCTCCCCACTTATCTGGGTTAGTAAATGTTTTTTTCAGCTTCCCTGTATTGGTATTCCAGAGGTAGATGGTGCCCCAGCTTCCGCTCGCTAGTGTTTCTCCAGTTGGACTGAAAGATACGCTCCATGTCCAATCTTTAGGTTGGGCGAGTGTGTATTTGAGAGTACCTGTGTGAGTATCCCAAAGGCGGATTGTCTTATCCCAGCTTGCACTTGCGAGTGTTTCTCCAGTTGAACTGAAAGATATGGATTGAACCCAATTTGTGTGATCAGAGAGTACAAAGAGCTCTTTTCTGGGCTCTATACTGTATAGTGTAATGCCATAGCCTCTTGCTACAGCAAGCATATTTCCATCAGGGGAATACCGAATTTCCCTTATTGAATCTCTATGTCCCCTGACAGCTGGATTTTGGGGTAAAATCCAGCTGTCTTTTTGGATATCATCTATATTGATATCATCTTCCCAATTCCAAGTATCCTCGCTTGTACAGGTAGTGGTGGCAAGGATGGTAAGGATGGTAATTAAATTTACTACCTTCTTCAGCATTGATTATCTCCTGTATGTTATGTTCAACAAAAAATTACATTCTGACTGCTCATCGCGGAGGCGATTCTCGCAGCACGTTATTATTTGATCTTGACGATTACTGCGGTTGCCTTGTTTTTCTCAGCCTCTCGAGGTTGTATCCGCGTTTGACGAGTTCTATTATGAGTGTTTCCAAAGAGATGTTTTTCTGTGAGTTATAAGTTTCCCTCATGGTATTAATGGCTATTCCGTGAAAGAAACCAATTTCTTAGATCAAAATCAACAGTCTGATATAATTTTTATACTCAATCATAACATAATTCCTGAAAAAGCAAGTCTTCTACTCCATCAGTTAGGGTCATTTAGTTTTCACGATTTTTAACCATTTTGGTTGGGAAGTCGCGAACTGGAATTTCCTTCTACAGAAGAACTATGGTGAAACCTAAAAATAAACGCAATAAGTAGTTTTGGGATTTGAAAAATTGGTTGAAAGAGT